>LN554848.1 GCA_000953695.1 Aliivibrio wodanis
CGTGGTGCGCTGGATTGTGTGCGTTTGAGTAATGCATTTTCTGTACTGAATTAAGTACGTTATTAAATTAAGGAATTACCATGTCTACACTGGTTACTACCGTGCCTATGGCACGTAATACGTCTCTATTTAACACATCACCTTATCTAGTAAAGTTAATTGTATTAGCGGCTCTGTTTTTTGTGCTGTTTCTGTTTACGGGTTACGCCAACGCCGCCGATATTTTTGCAAGTGCAAAAACGGACATCACCGAAGCAACCAGTACAGATTCAACCCTGTACCTTGCGATCACAGTATTATCATTGATTGTTGCAGTGATTACTGGTGTTACCACCAAAAACTGGTTTGCCGCGGTCGGTGGCTTTGCAGCCTCGATGATTTTCATTAGTGCTGGCATGAAAATGGTTGGCCTAAGCTAATGAATGAGCACGCCAATTTCTACTCAATCCCTAAGTATTTAGACCAAGGGAACATCATTATGGGGTTTCCAGCGGATGAAGTCATTCCGGCATTGATAGTGTTTGGCGTGCTCTCTGTAGCAGGTTACATGCTAACCGGAATGTTCGTCGCGGTTGTGATAGCCGTAGGGCTTAGAACCATCAAACAGGGGAAGGGCAATAACTTTTTGCGACTCGCCGCTTATTGGTTCAGTCCAGCGTCGCTCTCTAAAAGTGTGTTCAAGCACACGCCGCCACCCTGTGATAAGTACTGGCTTAACTAATTCGTATGAGGTTTTATTGAAAACATCCAATCGAGACGACGCACTCAATCGAGTGCGTTTTGTCAATAAAGCCCTTATGGGCTTTTCTGCGTTAGTCACCGTGGTTAATTTAGCGTTGGCAACCTCCACCGTTTATCTGGCCGTCAACCAATCGCGTACTTTACTGCCCCCTAACTTTGATTCCACTATGACCGTCTCCAGTCGAGCCGTCAGTGATTCATACCTTAGTGAAATGGCAGAATATTTTCTCTCACTTAAACTCAACGTCACCCCTGAAAATGTCGCCCGTAACTACGGACACCTTTTAAATTACGTGGCAAGCGAGCATTACGCTTCCGTACAACCGCTATTAATCGAAGAAGCCAATCAAATTGTGTCCCAAAAAATATCATCGGTCTTCTTTGTGTCATCCGTCGATGTCTCTAATGACAATTGGGCAGTAAGGATCACCGGAACATTGCAAAAGTATGTAGGCTCACGCGCCTTAACCCCTGAGCCAACCACCTATCTAATATACATGTCCTACCCGAACGGTACGCTTGCACTCAACAGCATAGCGAAACAAATTAAGGAGAAAAAATCATGAAGAAGTCTGTGCTAATGCTTGCGCTATTGTCTAGCTCCGTACTGGCGGCACCTGCGTCTCAACTTGGGTTTTCTAACAATGAAACCCTAACGGTTAAACTCTCTAGTGTGGACATTAACCGTTTGATTGTGGCGAACGACAAAATTACGTCCGTTGTTTGTCCAACTGCCTTTTGTACTTTACCTATGGGCAATGGTGCAGACGGTGTGCCTATTCCTCTTGACCCATCAGGCGCGGCATTGATTTCATTGAATGTCGAAGAGCCATTTACCTTTTACGTCTCCACCCAAAAAGGAAAAAACTTTGGGGTTTTTGCAACCCCACTGCGTATTCCTGCCATCACCACCGAATTTATCTCAACAGACAGAGATACCACCCTCGCGGCAAAATTTGAAACCAGTGCCCCTTACCAAGACATGTTGGTTCATCTCATGCAAAGCATGATGCGTTTTGATGAATTAGCACTCCCTCCAGAGGGGTTTATCTTTACCAATATCGAAGAGAAAGAAAGGGATCCAGTGCCCCTTGATGTTATTCCTAAGCGTTTATTCTCAGGGGATACGTTCAGTGGCCTAATGTATGAAGTGAAAAACAACACCACTAAATCCATTACGTTAACCAATACCCGATTCTACGTGCGTGGGTTACGGGCATTGTCATTAGATAAAAAGACACTGGCTCCCAATGAATCCACTCGCATGTATCAAATTGTCAGTGGGGAGTTCTTATAATGGGACTGTTTGATAAATTACGACTAAAAAGCAAAACCTCCCTCAATGATACCGATTTAGCGTCCGATAATGAGCACACCGATAAACGTAACGTCATTATCGCCGCGTCCATTTTTGTGTCTATCCTTCTTATGTGGTCAATTTTTTATTTAGTGACTCGCCCAAGCGCACCGCCTATCGCGGTGAAAGCCCCTGAGTTTGGGGCAGTGGTTACGCCTGATTTTGGCATTAAAGACACACAATCCGCGCTGCAATCACAACAACAGGAAGTGACCCAACTTAAAAGTGATTTGGAGAAAATGACGCGCAGCAATGCGTCACTAAAAGCCAAATTTGATGACTCCATCACGCGAATGACGGACATGCTAAGTCGCGCTCAAACTCGCTCAGAGGATCAGATGAATACCATGCTCGATAACATGGAAATTCAGATGCAAGAGCAAGCGGTGGCGTTTGAGCAAAAAGCGGCGCAACTTGCCGCCTCAGCCAGTAATGCCGTTCGAGCACCGTTTGGCTCCAATCAATACGCGACAGGAGAAACACCATCATCAACAAGTGATAGTGATGGTTCAGGCACAATGGCAACCCCTGCGCCCCTTGAACCTCTTGGTATTCAAACCTTCTCGTACCAATACGCAGACACCAATATCAGCGTGCCTTACAAGCGAACCAGTGAGAACTACGTACCCTCGGGAAGTTTTGTTACGGCGGTATTAACAGGGGCGGCGGATGCAAATGCCGGCGTGAATGCCCAAGGAGACACAGCACCGATTACCTTTAGAACTATTCACGAAGGCATTTTGCCTAATGGCAAACGCTCAAGACTCAAAGGCTGTTTTGTCACAGCGTCGGTCTATGGTGAAATTTCCTCCAATCGCGGCATTGCTCGACTTAACAACTTGAGCTGTATCTTTAACGACAAAGAAAAAGGCGAAGAAATACTGGATATTCCAGTACAAGGCACGGCGTTTAACTTTGGTCGCAATGGCATTCGCGGAACGCCTGTAATGCGAAACGGAAAAATCATGCAAATGGCGGGGATTTCAGGGCTATTTACTGGCCTTGGTGATACCGCTAAAAATGCATCATCAACTCAAGTAACCGGACCTGCTGGTGTGGTTTCATCAGTGAACCCAAGCCAAGCACTCATGAACATGGGCGGCTCTGCCCTTGAGAATGTCGGCTCCAAAATGGCCGATTACTACATCAAGTTAGCCGAGCAATATCACCCAATCATTGAGTTAAGACCTGGAGCGGTCGTCAACTTAGTTTTCTTACAAGGGTTTCCTTTAGATGCTGACAAATTGGCAGACTATGAAGCCAAACTTTACGGTGAAAATACCACTAACGGCATGACTCAAACCTTAATGAGTACCTACTTGAACCCATTAACCATGTTGCCAAATCAGGGCGCAGTACCAACCCCTGAGATCCCTGCTCCTGCAATTAACCCTCTAATTGGTCAATTACCAGAAGCCTTACGAGCGCAAGCGCAGCAACAATATAACGCTCAAGCTCAATCTAACCCATTTTAAAGGAGGCTCATGATGCGTCTTTCGCACTTACTTCGATTGTTTCCCGTTCTACTCTTAACAGGCTGCTCGGCTGGCATGGGCGACGATTTTAGTTGCTCTGCCATTGATGGCTTTGAGGGTTGCGCTACCATGAACGATGTTCATACTTTGGCGGATAACGGTCGATTTGATACAGATTCAAAAGGCAATGTGATTGCAACACAGAAAAGAGAAAGCCTTGCGCTTTCTCTTCCTATTGGGAATAACGTCAATGCGCCCTTGCATTCAGGCATCCCAAAACGTTACCAAGAAAAAGTCAAAGAGATTGTGATTTTTCCCTACCAAGACAGCCAAGGGAATTACCACGATACGGCGATTATTTACACC
This sequence comes from Aliivibrio wodanis, assembly GCA_000953695.1. Lineage (GTDB taxonomy): Bacteria > Pseudomonadota > Gammaproteobacteria > Enterobacterales > Vibrionaceae > Aliivibrio > Aliivibrio wodanis. The sequence continues at coordinate 3,940 of LN554848.1, forward strand.
ATCCTAGCCCCGTCTCATTGGTTAGCAAAACCACCAACGGACATCATTAACAGTCAATATCGTTAGGAGAATGACATGAGCACGGTTCAAAAACTCGGTTTACTTATTTTGCCTACTCTCCTTATGGGCTGCTCGGCCAATGACAACGCCAAGCACTATTTAGCGCAAATAGATGCGGTATCTCCAAGTCAGGCCTTCATCATGGATTTTGTGGCAACTGAGCGTGAAAAACACTGCCATGTGCCTTACACCAAATCAGCATTAGAAGCCCTTAAAAACGATGCAATGGTTATCGTGGCCACGCCATTAAAAACCTACGTGTCTGAGGCTGAATTTCCTGCATACATGACCGCATTTAACGCCACCATGAATTGTGACAGCTATCAATGGCAAGAAGACATGAGAGCGTATGTTTTACATTCCACGGAATTTAAAACGCATATTGATGAACTTCGTCACGCAGTGCCAATATCGTAATTCACAAAAAAAGCAGTAAGTACATTGTGGTACTTACTGCTTCAACAAGGAAAACACCATGTTATCCAATCTTAGCTCACTTATACATGAGCTTACCGTCGCACCAATCATTCAATACAAGCAATCCTATGATGTCATTGACAAAAATATAAAACCCATCGTCGATTTACTCAATAGCATTGATGGCGTTGAAACCATCGCATCTTGTCATGGGCACTTACTTGGTCACATTGAAGCCCCCTATGTGTATTTTAAAGCCCCCGTTGAGATAGCAACGCATCTGCACAAGCAAATATGGACAGCTACGCAATTCAAGCCTATTTATTGGGTTATTGAGGGTAAATATAATGGTGAATGTGAATTGTGTTTTTCTTTAAGATCACCGCCTTACGAACGAGCTTATTACGGCTTATTTTCACGTCTATGGCACTTTGGATACCAAAGACGTGAGTTAGAACTATCAATAATTCAATTAGCCCAAGAAATTAAAACTGCCTCTGAAATGGTCAAATGCCAAGTAAACAGCAATGGCAACGCCAACAACAACAGCTAACCTATTTTTATTTCGTGCTTCATGAAATGGATCTTTCGTATCACAATTAGGGCAAGTCGTTGCGTCAAGAGCAAGTTGTTTTTCGCAAATAACACAAGGTCGCATTTTAGCCATATAAACTCCTTCAATAGTATGTAAATAAATTTAGAGATAAAAATTCCCATTAAAATAATTAAAAGGATATTCATTATCCGCTTATTCATTGCTGAAAAATTATAATTAGATCATGCAATTACTAAAACATAAATTATTTTTTAATAAAAATAACCCAATCCATTATCGTAATTAGGAGTCACCATGAGCCACCTTATCGCCAGAGGAGGACTAGATACCCTCGCCAAACACGCACACCCTGACGCAAAACACCTTCACAATGAATTGCCTTATCGCTACTTTGATGACGAACTCGGTTTGTTTGAGAACGTTAACTCCATCGGCTTTGCTAAAAAACTCAATATCCTTGGGGGCGCAAGTGACGATTTAGTCGATTCTTTGAATGAATTGGTTCGTCGTTGTCCAGAGGGCAACAAATGGGATTACCAGTTTGTGATGACGGGCGATAATCAAGTCAGTCAATTCATTGAGAAAAACAAAAACGATTTATCACAACGTGGCGGTATCGCCCAAAAGATTGCCACCAACCAAGCCATTTACGCCCATCACTGCGCTAAAAATGGGTTTGGTACTCGCCTTGGTAAACAATATCGATTCGATTTGAAAAACTATAACGCTTATTTCTTTTGTACTTCCAAAGAGTCAACCGAAGTCGTGAACGACTTTAAATCCTCATTGGAATACGGCCTCGTTCAAAACGGCATTACCCACTCACCCATGCTGCCGCATGAATTGGTTGGGCACGTAGGGCAAATTCTTAACTTCAATCGTGAGCAAACCACACCCAAAGAAAAACCGTATAACGAAGACGATTTGCTTCACACGCAAATGATCGAGCTTGATAGTGAGTTTTTGATACACAAAGAGTACGTTGAATCTCGCTGCTCCATCGAAGGGCAACAAAGACCCGCCCACTCACGCATTCTTAACTTCACTCTGCGTAATCTACCCACGGATTTTAGACTCTATAACGTCTCAAACTGTTTGGCCTCGTTGAAGAACGCAAGTAATTCATTGCGAAGTCCGTTCCGTATCAGTTGCAACTTTCGGATTGAAAACACCGGTAAACAAAAAGTCGCCAACGAGAATAAAATTCGCACCTTAAAGAAATGGGTCGATTCACCCATGGCGATATTCATGCCAACGGCCAGCAAAGAATATGAGGAGCGCATTTCACTTCAAGAAGGCTTTCTAAGTGAGCAATTCAAAATTGCATCGATGGTGTTCTCCGTCACCTTATTCTCTGATGAGAAAAACATGAAAGCCGACGTTGCCTCCGCTCTTGGGGCGTTTGGCGAAGCGGGATTATCGTTAATTCCGACTAACATGATACAAGGGCAAGCCCTACTTTCTATCTTGCCGTTTAACATGCTCAAATTCTTTGGCGATGCAAAAAAAGCAGGTCGAGTTCGACAGATAAAAACCTCTAATCTGGTGAATTTTTTTCCTATCGTTGGGGAATTTAAGCGATTAAGTGGCGGTATGTTATTACCGACGCTGCGAAACCAGATTGGGTATTTTCACCCTTTCCGTTGTAACACCGATAACTACAACATGGCAGTAACGGGTTCATCTGGCTCAGGTAAATCGTTCATCATGCAAAACATCGTTTACCCCTTGTACGCGATGGGCGGTAAGTGTTTCATTCTCGATAAAGGAGATTCTTACAAGAAGCTCACCCAAACCCTCGGTGGGGTTTACATGACCTCTGGCACTATCTTTTTGAATCCCTTTACTCACATTGCCAAAGCGGAATCACTGGAAGGAAAATCATTCTCTGACGCGGACACCAGTACGTTAAATGAAGCCGACCAAAAAGACGACCCCATGAGTATTTTACTTGGTGACATTACGGGATTGATTGCATCGATGGCCGCACCTAACTCCGACTTAGGCGATTACGATGAAAGTGCATTGAGTGACGCGATCCTAATGGCATGGACAAAACATCGTAACAACACCTTAATAGACCACGTACAAGAGGCATTATTTATCTTATCGAAACAGCGAGACGGCGACAGACGATTAAGCGATTTAGCCCATCAGTTGAATAAGTACTGCACCACGGGCATTTATGGTGACATTTTCAATAAACCCTCACAACTTGATCCAAACGTGCATTTAACCACGCTTGAATTAGATGGATTTTCGGATGCTGTGCTTCGCCCTGTGGTATTTGCACTTATCGTGTCCATCAACCAAACCATGTACCTTGCAGGGGACCGAAATATTCCCAAAATGTGCATCATTGAAGAGGCATGGTCATTAATGTCTGGTAGTAACCGTCAATCTCGTGCCTTTATCAACAAAGGTTATCGAACGGCGCGTAAGTTTGGCGGTAGCTTTGCCAGTGTAACCCAAGGTATCAGTGATTTCTTCTTATCAGAAGAAGCACAAGCGGCGTACAACAACTCGGACATTAAACTCATTCTTCGCCAAGGCAGTGACTTTAAGAAGTTTGTGAAAGAGAACCCGACCGCGTTCGATCCCTATTACGTATCACTCATAAACCGATTCCAAGAAGCCAAACTGACGGGGTTTTCAAGTGCCATGATACAAGCAGGCAGCGTGACCTCCTTTCATCGACTCTTTGCTGACCCTTGGTCACGCGCTCTGTTTTCAACAGAGCCGAATGAATACCAATATTGTGAGAAGTTGACCCACGGCGGAATGGACATTGAAGAGGCGGTAGAGAAAACCGCGTGGCACTTCTATCCCGATGAAATGAAAGAGTTTGAAGTCATCAAACAACAGTATGAGGAAGATAATAATGTCACCGTTTAAAACTCAGGCATTAACCGTCCTGACTGCCATCATGTTAAGTACGCCCCTCTCCCTTGTTGCCAATGCCTTACTAAATAAATCAACCGCGCCACAAGTGGTGTCGTTTGATTTAAAACGGGCGATTAAACAATACAGTGGCAGTTTGGCTTACTACTTACCTCAACTTGGGAGCGATAATCTCTCTAGCTCATTATTGGATGAAAAAGCCACTATCTATGCGCGAGTATTAGAAGAAGAGTTGGCTCGTTATGCACAAGAGCAACACGCCGTCATTATGGTGCAATCCGCCATTATTAAGGGTGCGATGGATATTACGCCTGAGATTGAGCGTCTAGCGCAAGCTCGAATTAATCCACAAGGAGCAACACAGTGAAAATAAAGCCTTATTATATCCTGGCATTATTTCTGTTTTCCCTAAACATCAATGCTAAAAACCTAGGGGTTATCGCCCCTACCTTTCCTATCGCTGAAATGGATATGCTCGACTGGATACAAGCGCGATTGAAACACTTAGAGCAGACAGGGGAAATGGCGAAGATGGAAGACATGTTTAAAGAGCAAGTCAAGCAGAGCGTGAAACGACCACACCCCGTTGAAGGAATAACAACCACAACCTCGCCAAGTACATTTTTTGTTGATCCAACCTTGACTCTCAAAGAAGACATCAAGAATGAAAAAGGCGAAGTCTTGTTTAAAAAAGGACTTCAAATCAATCCATTTGATGCGACCACATGGCCGAATGGCAGCGGTTTACCACCTATTCAATTAACCAAACAGCTTGCGTTTTTAGATGGGGATGATGAACGTCAAATCGCGTGGGCAAAAGCCTATCGAGAGCAGAACCCCGATGTCATCATCAAATGGATATTGACCAATGGCGAGCCTGAAAAAGTATTTAAGGTACTGAACGAGCGCATTTACTTTGACCAACAAGGCAATATCACTCGAAAACTCACCATTAAGCACATTCCAACCCTCGCCAAGCAAGACGGCAAACGATGGAAGATGCAGGAATTTACTGTCTTAAATTATTAGTAAGGAAATACCATGAGCAAACAAAAACTCACTGAATGGTATGAGCAGACAAAAAGTGAAGGCGCATTGCCTGCTTTTGTTGTGACCTTTGGGACAAAAGATTTCGGTGCTAAGTACGTGGTTCGTCTTCATATCTCTAGTTTTAAAGGCTATATCCATGAAATGACAACCCATCACCATGTCGTTGCTGGTTCACATCAGGAATTAAGAGAGTTCATGCCAGATGAATGTACGGTGATAAACCGCAGCCCAAATGACGATCCCGTTATTGTTGAAATGTGGCTGTAACCAAAACCTAAGCGCGGTTTTTTTTGATTTGCCGAGCGCAGCGAGCCCAATCAAGAAAAATCGTGCAATCCATTATTAACGTTAAGTAAGGAAGCTCTCCATGAAATACATACTCCCCACTGTTGGAGTCGCACTGCACTTATTCATTGTCGGTTTTTTAATTGGGTTTAACGGCCTGTTTATCATCAAAATGGAGGCATTAACCACATTACTTTTTTATATCCCTTTGGGGTTCCTCCCCTTGTGGCCGTTGATACGTTGGTATCAACAACGTCCTTCCCCCATAACTTTCATGTGTGTTTTTCTATTAAAAATAACCATTATTTCAATAATGGCGCTTACTTTGTTTCTTGCGATTTTTATCAATGCCATATCGATTAATCATTCAGCAACGGATGGAGGACTAGACATTTTATTACTGTGCATCGTCTCAGTGTCACTCTTCTACGGTTATTTACAAACCCTATATTTTGAATACATCAATGCTAAATACATGAATGGATTATTGTGGCTTAAATTACGCGAAAAATTCTTAGGAGATACCCAATGAAAACAGACACAATCAAACATGCTGTCCTTCGCATTATTCTTAAAATGACCAACCAAAAAGACAGTGATTCATTAGAAAAAGAATGGCAAAAAACTAAAGACCATTTTGCCCGTATCAACGCGCTCTCACCTCAATCACATTTAGTCATGGCGACCTTTTGGCTTCCTCTGTTTTGGCTTGAGTTAGTTGTGCTGTCAGGTGTTTTTCTAAAAATACTGATGATTGTCATGACGTTCAGTGCGGTATACGTGAGCTATTCAGTCTCTACTTACCACCATCAACCGTTCCATCAACGATTAAGAGCAACCCTATTGATACAGGTTGCTCTTTTATGTGCGTTAGCCTTGCTCGTGACTGCCATCGTTGTTGCTATCACTGTGCAAGCCTATCTAACGGCAAATGGCCTATCACTCGACAATGCACCGTCAAGCGTGGGGTATGAGATTGTGTTTATTTATTATTGGTATGTTTTATATCCACCTTTTTACTTGATAGCCCTTCATAACAAAGCCGACAAAACAAAATGTAGATAACGTTAATAACGAGTTAAACCATGCAACAGGCGTCTTCATTACCAAACTTAATACCACAGTAAAACATAATATAAACCCATATTTACAAATAGTTACTGTAAATATGTCGTATTCATCTCCTAGATACAAACCGAATAAAAAAACATTCAACACCACCAAGCCAGCAATTGCCCATATATAGTTATCAGCAGCTTGGTCTAATAACGGTGTAATAAACAGCATTGTTGCCACCCAAAGCAAGAACACTGCGCATTGTTTTATTCCCATATATTTTTCTCTCACATACAAACAGGAGGCCAGCATGAATTAATACCAACTAACCCCTTTACTTTTGATTAATAACATAAAGCATCATTTGCTTTAGCCCAAAGCCAAGTTGTTACAGCAACTTGGCTTTCATTCATCATAGCCTACGGATTTATACAATGAATAGAGTCATACCATCATTATGCAGCCCTTACAGCAAAAGGGGGTGTCAATGAAAACCCTAAAAATACTCGGCATTCTATCCCTCTGGTTTATTGGTGGATTGCTCGTAACAACCTACCCAACCAAAGTACAAGCCGCAGGCGCGGCCTGTACAGGGGATTTTGTAAATCCCATTAGTGGGATTTGTTGGGACTGTATGTTCCCATTTACTATTGCTAAGGTTCCAATATGGCCGTCAAAGTACCCTGATACCACCAACCCAACCCTACCTATTTCATTTTGCCCTAAACCGCCCCCTATTTTTATGCAGGTTGGCTTAAATATTGGCTATTGGGAGCCTTACGCGATGGTTGATGTCACTCGCGTACCTTATTGCATGGTTAATATGGGCATGAAAATCAGCTCAGGAAATGCAAACCAAGTTGGAGGCCAAACCACAGTAAGACCACAAGCCGCAAACAGTAATGGCGCGTTCTATCACGCCCACTGGTACAAGTACCCTCTGATTTACTGGCTGCAAATCATTCAGAGTGTCGCGTGTATGGCATTAGATAACTTTGATATTGGGTACTTAACGGAATTTGACCCATTTTGGGATGACGATGAACTCGCCTTTATTCTCAATCCAGAGGCCGCCATGTTTGGCAACCCCATAGCTCAACTCTCTTGTGTGGTTGAGTCGGTTAAAACCTCGTTTGGCAATTCACTTCCATTGGATGCACTGTTTTGGTGTTTAGGCTCACAAGGCAGTGCCTACCCATTAACAGGAACCACAGGATATAGAGATACGCCATTACAAGCGGCCACTCTGATTTCAGAGCGATTAAATTACAAATTACATCGAATGGGGATTGTGTGGGAAAGTTTGGGAACGGATGGAGCTATCTGTTATCAACACCCAATGCCGATACTCCCTAAATCACGATACCGGTATCAACTCTCGAACGTCGAAGCTGACGCACGAAACTGTTATCCCTACGGGACAACAACCGCGATTTGGGAATCGGGGCATGATAATCCAGTAACGGGTGATAACTTTGGGTTTGTGAAGTTCAGGAAACGAAACTGCGTGTTTCTATAGGCAAAAAAAACGTGCTTGAGTGGGAGCTCAAACACGAAAATAGCTAGGTATAGCTTAGGTATCCACACATTGGTAGATGCAGATAAAGATATTTCATTAACAATACACGCACACAATATGCCTCTCAACATTAACGATTACCATCACATAACAATGAAATTGCTTAAAAATACGCAATTTTCATTACCAATAACTCTTACATAACCCAAAAGGATATTACCGATGAACAAACAAGAACTACTTCGCTATGTACAACTTACCCTTGGCGCACTCACCGTCGCGTTTATAATGACGCTAACAACCCCAGAAGTAACACTCGTATTTACAACAAACACATGGTTGTGTTTTTTCATCGCATTTTCAATAATGTTGTTCTCGTTCCTTGTAAATAACGTATTGGGACAAAAAGAAGACAGCGTGAGGACGCAAGTGATAATAATGACCTTGCTGATCTTATCGGGTGGAGCATTGACGTATTGCTACCTCACTCTCCCTAAATTTATGGCTCTCCTTGCTGGGGTCTGGGTTACGTTGTTGGTAGGTTACAATATCAATCAAAGCTTTCAGAAATGCGACCAAACAGAGTGTGCCGCCGAACTAAATAATGAGGTTGAGAGCCGTGTTAATTACCCACCTGTAGCCATCGATGATGAAGCACAAAGCGGCATTAATAGTGATCCTGAAAAGGATGTGAAAAATTAAAAACAGTGTTTTTTAAACAGACATAAAAAACGCACCTAAAAGCGGATCTCTCCTAGGTGCGTCAATTTTACGCTAACTCGCCACTTCTTATCAGCACAAGTGGCTTTTTCTTAAACGGGGAAAACTATTGTGGAACAAGCTTGAGTGTAACTATGCAAGTAAAATATCACTCGAAACCCTTAATAACGCCATCCATCAATAACAAAATTTCGACCTTCATTCAGAAAATACCAAGGATACCCCATGCTAAAGCCTCATTTACTTCTCTTTTCGCTCTGCGTTTCCTTTGGCAGCCACGCGGCCAACGTAACGCCCCAAGAGCTGCAAGCACTATCACAACAAGAAGCGAACGCTTCTTTTTTTTCATCCTTATCTCAGATGAATACCCAATCATTCCAAAAAAGCCAACAGTACCAGGACTGGGCGCAATCACTTGAACAACAGGCCATGCAGCAAATCAAACCCAAGAATCCAGAGGCGGAAGCCTCGGGTATTATGATTTTCGCCTCCCTTGGCATGCCAAAAACCGCATTAAAACAACTGATGCAACAAGCCAGTGACTTGAACGTTCCGGTGGTCATTCGTGGGTTGTGGGAAAACGATTTTTCCGCCACCGTCAATAAGGTTCAATCGCTGATCTTATCTGAGAATGGTGACACCATTCTTGGGGGTGTTGAAATCAATCCTGTGTGGTTCAAGCAGTTCAACATCCAACAAGTCCCTGCGTTTGTGGCCATCAACAAAGGGCAATGTATTGGTGATCCACCTTGTGATGCGGCCAACTTTGATGTCGTTTATGGCAACGTCTCCTTGTATAACGCCCTTGAGACTATCGTAAACAAAGGCGCATACCCTGAAATCGCCAGAGCCGTATTATCCTCTCGATGAGTAACTATCATGATAAGAACCTTACCACTGACTCTGCTTTTACTGAGTACCTTTGCCGTTGCTAATCAAGGTGATAGATACAATAAAGAAATTCAGAACGCTAAGAATGCCGTAACCCAAAGCCTAAACAGCTCAACCTTTAAAAGCTTTACCCCGAACGATTATTGCGCAGATGAAAGCTGTAAAGCTCAAATTCAAAACCCAAAAGAAAGCGCATACTTTGGGAATGAAAATCAAATGGTCAATGATGGAACGGTTGCCCTAGCAAATGATCCCAACGCGAAAAACCTTGTCGATGGCTATCAAGAACGACCTAAGTACACACTTGATCCAAACGATGCCGCCTTGCAACGAGCCAAAGGCTATATGGATGACAGCTACAACATCACTCATGGCATATCGAGTAAATATCATGATTGTGAAGGAGGCAATGTCTGTAGCGTCAACCCAACCACATTAAGTTGCCAAACCCCAACCAACAACACGTTAAGCTGCTATCAGGAGCCTGTAGCTAATATTGAACTCTCAGAGGTCATTTACTCTTGCCCTTCGGGATGGACAAAGCAAGGTAATACTTGCCGTCGAACGTTACGTCAATGCCGATATGACAATCGAAACAGTGTTACTGACTCTAGCTCTATCGGTGGACAAGGTGGACATGGTAGCTCTTGTGGAGGCACAGACTATATATGGAATGGCAACGGGGTGAGTCCATCTCAATATTCAAAGGGAGCCAAACGAGGCTCCAGTACAGGAAATTGTCGTAATACATACTATGAAATATGCGGCCCTGTCCCACAAGAAATGCCAGTGATACAAAGCTGTAGTTCGGGTTACACCTTATCAGGCGGTCAGTGCATTAAAAACATCATCACATGGGCGGATAACTGCCCAACCATGCCAACGGAATGCTCACCAAAAACACCGGTATGTACGGAAGGCGCAGCCACAAAAACCATCAATGGCGTACCAACCTACCTAGATTGCTGGAAAAAACGCATTGATTATCAATGCGAGCTTACCGACAGTTGCGAGCCATTGCTTAATCCACCAGAAAGTACGTACTCGTTTAAAGAAACGACCACCGACATATCCAACTGCACCCAAAAGACCAAGGTATGCGGTCTTGAGATTTTAGGCGTTTGTTTGTCTTATGATGTTTCTCTGGAGTGTGAAAAACGAGACTGTGAAAACCGTAACCTTGTGTGCGGTGAAACCTCGTTCTGTCTTGATGGGGATTGTTACCAAGGCGAAGGTGAGCAAAATGAAAACTTCTCAGAAGCGGTTGCAGGACTTGGGGCATTAAGTGCCGTTGCCGAAAGTTTCAGTAAAGATACCGTGACGATATTTACGGGCAAAGGTGCCTCCTGTGATAAGAAACCCATAGGGCTATCGGATTGCTGCGCAGATGACGGCTGGGGCAATGACATTGGCCTGACTGAATGCAGCGCAGAAGAAAAAGGACTGGCAAAAGCCAAAGAAGGCGGCCTCACGATTGAGTTAGGTCAATACTGTGCTGAGAAAGTCTTAGGTATTTGCATTCGTAAAAAGAAAAGCTATTGCCAATTTGACAGCAAAATGGCACGAATTATTCAAGAGCAAGGCAAAGTTCAATTAGGATTGGATTTTGGTACTAAAAAAGACCCTGTCTGCACGGGCATTACGCCTGAGCAAATGCAGCATCTTGATTTCTCTAAAATCGATTTCAGCGATTTTTACGAGGACATGGAAGACAACATGGAACTGCCAGACATGAACGTTATTCAAGACAGCATTAAAGACAAATTCACCGACATGGAATAGGAAAACCGCCATGAACAAACCAGAATATTGCCCACGCTGCGGCGTGATATTACCCCAAGACCAATTTGCGTTTGCAGTATTGATTCAAAAAACACATTAACCACACTCAAACCCCAAGCATCAACCATGGCAATCTATGACACCCTGCTTTGCCCATCGTGTGCTAGTGCCACTTTTTTAGAGGAATAATGATGTCAATACCAACATCGACACCCTGCTCTCGCTGTCATACCCCTCTTTTTATCGGCGATACCGTAATAACGATAACGCTGCAAAAAGTGCTACGACTCAGCGAGTCATGTCTTCAACCGTTTCCGTTCACTCTTACTCGGCACTACTGCCACTCTTGTTATGAGGTAAAAACACAATGCGAGTCCTTAGCCTCTGCCTTGTCGCCTGTTTAAGTTTTCCGACTATCGCCAACGAGCATCAAGGTTGGCGGTGGTATAACGAGCCAAGGCCAGTAAAACCAATACCCAAACCGAAACTTATTCCAGCCACGCCCCACATCAACATCAGCACAACCCCTGCCCAAACCCCAAAGCCAAGACAAAGAGCCATGAGTGCCACTGAGCAAATGCAGTGGTTTCAGGGTTACATGGCTGAGGTACAGAATGATGCAGTCATTAATTCAACCGATGTGGATAAAGTCACAAAGTTCATGAAAGTCAGTCAATTCATTGAAGGAAAAACAACAGAGTTTGGTATGAGTTGGAAAAAAGCCTTAGTGCTTGACCCAAGTTTGGACTATCGCGTTGAAAACCCGACTGAATCACTCGCCGCCCAAACGCAAAACTCACTCAACAGAGAAAAGAAAATCCAAGCCGTAAAAACCCTAAAGGAGAAAGGGTTTGGGCTTTTCTTTGTGTATAACAGTAACGCCCCGTTGGATAAAGTACTGGCTCCGTCCATTCAGGCGTTTTCTGAGCAATATGACATTGGTTTGCTCGGTATCAGTTTGGATGGGGGATTTTTAGAGGAAATAACATCCAACCGTAAAAACAACAACACCCTACCGATAGACACCTCACCTGCGCTACTTCTGGTTAATCCACAAACCCAAGAAATGCACCCATTGGCTTATGGGTTTATTTCACAAGAAGAATTGCTCGGTCGTTTTCTTAACGTAGCCACAGAATACGCCCCAAACTTTTAAACTCGCACTAAGGAGTCCGAATGCGATACCACCAAAAAGGAGCGTGGCTCCTTCTGTTTCTCAGCCTGAATAGTTACACCGTCACGGCCAATACTCTGACGGACATCATCAACACCAAAGAGCAACGCCTCCAAACCAACAGTAATCCAACCATCAAAACCAACACCCAAGAATATGGACTGGCCTTTATTTTTTCCTCCACCTGTCCACATTGCCAACGGTTTGCACCCACGCTTGAAGCGTTCGCCGCAACCACAGGCTTACCCGTGTACGCCTTTTCCGCTGACGGGAAAGGTATTCACACTTACTCAACACCGTTAATGGCAACCCCTGACGTGATGAATACCTTTTTTCCAAACCAAGAAAGCATTATTTACCCTGCTCTGTTTTTAGTGAACCTAGACACCAGAGCGCACGTTCCGTTAAGCCTTGGTAATGTGCCATTCAGCGCATTAGACACCACGTACAAAGCGGCCATGTCCTACCCTCACATTAAAGCAAGGTTAGCAAAATGAGACTCTTTAAAACGTCGTTACTCTCACTCTTCATTGCGCTCTCAACGCCAAGTATTGCAGGGGTAAATCAAGATTTAACCCGTTTTTTTGATGACTTGGATTACGCCACCAATACCACCAATGGCAGCGCGTACAAAGGCCAAGCCGCCAACCATTACTCAGGCGGTAGTGCGTACATCCGAACCCCAATCACTCAATCTCAACTGGCCGCGTTCACACCGCCAAGCATTGCGGCTGGGTGTGGCGGCATTGATTTATATTCAGGGGGATTTTCACACATCAACAGTGATGAACTGGTCAAGATGGGCAAGAACATTGTCTCTTCCGCCATTCCTTTTGCTGTGGATTTAGCCCTACAAACATGGGCACCTCAGATTAAGAACATCAAAGACCGACTAGAGCAAATCGCCAAAGAGATTAACGCCCTATCGGTCAACTCCTGTGAAGCGGCTCAAGTGGGTGTGGCTTCCCTTGCAGGGTTTGCGGACATCGGTGAGAAAAAATACATTTGTGCAACGATGGCAACGCAAAACAACCGTTTTGCGGATTGGGCAGGCGCGAAGAACGGCTGTGATACCGCAGAAACCAACCGTCAAGTCGCCAATGCCACCAAGGATAACGCAATGAAAAACCTCATTGCCGCCAATCGCAACATTATCTGGTATTCCATTTTGGCTAACGACTTTTTAAGTCGTGACCCTGAGCTGGCTGAGTTCTTCATGTCACTCTCAGGCACGATTATTTACGATGGCAACTTAACCGCCCACAGAAAACCCTCACTATTAACTGGTAACAACAACATGGTCAAAGTAATGCTTGAAGGGGGAACCGTACAAGCGTATCGATGCGACGACAGAGGCAAAGAGAAATGTTTATCTCCAACCCTAAGAAACATTACCTTTGATAAACAAAACACGTTCAAAACCAAAATCATTAACACCCTGAACGAAATCGTTACTAAATACCAAACCGATACGCCCCTAACCGTTGAACAACAATCGTTTTTAGAGGCGGTGTCATTGCCTGTACTAAAAATGATGTCAACCACCATGAGCTCAGGCATGGCACCGCAAACCTCAGCGTACGCCAGTGTCATTGCCTCTGACTTAATCACCGATTACTTAATGCAATCCCTCGCCATCATTAAAGCGTCGATGCAAACCAACGGCAACGACCCTAAAGATTTAGACAGCCTATACGCCGCCATTGATGAAGCGAGTAAAACCCTGTCTCAATCACGACTGCACGCGCTGCAAACTCTTGATGCAGAGCAATCCGTCATCCGTAGCATGATGGACATTGAAAAACGCATTGAGGGGAGTTTCTCTTCACAAACTCGCGCTAATTTACTGTTTGATGGTAACGAATAAGGAATTTTACCATGTGGGAAATGTACGTCTTTACCGGAGGGGCAACAGCACAAAAAGTGTTTAATGCCCTTGCCGCGTTTTTTAATACCCATGATTGGGCAACACTGCTCAGTATCATTGCTATTTTTGCTGTGTTTATCACGGCGTTTAAGTTCATCTTAACCCGTGACCATAACAATTTACTCTCATGGTTTGCGACCGCGTTATTAGTCCCAAGCCTGTTACTCACCCCAAAAGCAGACATGATAATCATTGATGCAAGTCAACTCGGCCGAACCTACACCGTTGGTAATATTCCATTAGGAATAGTCGTGCCAGCGCACTACTCCACGGTGTTCATGCACGGCATGTCGAGTGTGATAGATAAGATATTCAGGATGCCAAACGACCAAGCCTATTCCACCTCGGGCATGTTGTTTGGGGCTAAACTCATGGGACTTGCCAGTAGCATAGGCGTACAAGAGCCAGTGTTAAAAGGCATTTGGGGTCAATACTTGCAGAACTGCATTAGACCTGACATTACCATCAATGGAAAATACACATGGGGTGACTTTGCTAACTCTGGCAATATTTTTACGTTTTTAAAAAACAATCACCCCTCACCGCTTCGCCGTATTTCAATGGAAAATGACTTTATTACTTGCCAAGACGCATTACCAAAAATAGAGGCGTTGTTTATCAAGGAAGTGGAAAAAAGTTGGAAACTGATGGGCACGCAATCTCAGGGTTCAAAATGGGCGAAAGACGAAGCCTTACTGCAAAATTCATTACAAAGCTCGATGCGAGAATTTGCGAATATCAGCCAATCCGCCTCTGAGATAATGAAACAGAACATTGCGATTAATGCGGTTCGTGAGGGCTTGTATTCCAACGCGGCGAGTGTGGATGCAGTCGGTGCATCACTTAACTACGCTCAAGCACAAAACCAATCGAACATGACCTCAACCATGATAAGCATGGGGTTGAACGCCAAATCATGGCTCCCGATTGTTCACAGTGTGCTGATAATTCTCATTGTGTGTACGTCCATTCCGGTGTTCTTAGTGTGTTTTGTGCCAGGCATGACACTGAACATTTTAAAGGGCTACATGAATGGGTATTTTTACTTAGCCACATGGCCGATGTTCTTTACGTTCATCAACATGATAATGACCTATTCACTCGCAGGAGGAACCGCTGACACGATGCTCGCAAACAACGGAGTAATTAGCCTATCCAGTCGGGACCAAGTTCAACAACTGCAAAACCAATACTCTGCCGTTGCAGGGTGGTTAATGATGGCGGTGCCATTCATTGCAGCCAAAGCATTAAGCGGTGGAACCGCAATGGCAAGTAGCCTAATGCACCAATTTAGCAGTACCGCGAACGGCAGTGCGACCAAAAACTCAGGGGCGTTAAGCTCAGGTGATTTAGGGTTTGGTAATCTGCAAATAGATAACCAGACATTGAGCAACATGAACGCCAATAAGCACGACACCATGAGTTTAGATAATCAGTTTGGGGCAAAGACGTATCGAGCCGATGGGACAGCCGTCACCCAATTTGCCAATGGTAACGTGTATGACGCGTCAGGAGCGATGTCTAGAACGGCGTTTGATGTGAACTCAGGAACGGTTCAAACCAGTGCCTTGCAACGAAATCTCAGTGATTCGGAGCAAGTGACGGCACAAAACCGAACCGCGTATAACCAAAGCGTGGCTGCCAGTAGTGATGCGCTTATGAGCCTAGGACAAAGCGCATCGACCAATAACAGTTATGGCACTGGTACTCAAGACACCAACAGTGCCAACCTTAACCAGTCGCTTACTAACATGGATTCGATAGTGCAAGAGCACGCAAAAGCCACCGGAATGAGCACAAGTGAAGCCTATAGAACCATGATGGATAATCATATAGGGGCAGAAATATTTGCCGATGCTTCAAAGGGCTTTCAACCCTTTGGTATGGGAGCTAAGGTAGGGATTAGAGGCTCTATGGGAGGAAAATATTCAGAATCAGACAATACATCCAAAGATAGCACTACCAGCACAACAGATAGGGATGCACAAAGTCGCCAAGAGCAATTTAATGAAGCGATGGGAAAAGTAAAACAATACAGCAGCAATGAAAATACGTCATCCTTAAACTCAGAAACCCAACAAGCGGCCATGAACTTTAATGACTCGTACAGAAAGAGTGATGATTTAGCCGATAACCTAGAATTAAGTCATTCAAAATCTCAAGCCTATAGCGCTGCATTGCAAGCCTCACAAAATGGCACCCTTGGTATGAACACCGATTTAAAACAGGAGTTCCAAGAATACGTTGAACAATATCGTCCAAATAATGTAGAGGCCATCATGAATGGATCGAGCGGTGAAGTTCGAGACATACGTGATGCAATGTTTGATGGGTTTATGGCGGAGAAATTCCAAGATTACGATCCACAACTGGCAACGGCTCATGATAATAGCCGCTTTAAAGAACCAGTGGAAACAATCACGGGTATGGACTTAGACGGCCAATACCAAAAAGGCTCAGAAGGACTTCAAACTCTGGTGCAAGACTCACAATCAGGCAAACTTACAGGAATGCGAGATAACTATCTTGATGAAAGCTCAACCCTATTTAACGGGCAAACATTAGGAGAAAAAAGAGTAGATTCTCATGATAACCAAGAACAACTAGGTGATAAGGTCGTTAATGATATACCACCAAAGCCTGAAACTACACTTGCATCAATAACACCTGCTGCCCCACCGAAAACAGAAAAAAGAGAGGTGCAAGACACCGATAATCCAAAGCCGCCATACACTATAAATGACGCATAAAAAATGGGGCTTTTAAAAAGCCCCATTCAATGTATTAATGACGGTGTAAGTTAATCAACACGTTTTTTTAAGAACAATTTAACACGCTGCTCTTGTTGATAACTAGCACAAATAATACCTACAAATAAAACAATAAACCCACCAATAAACCACGGAACAGCAAAGGAAGGATCCATTCTCGCTATAAATAATGGAAATGCAGTAATAAACATACCTACCAACACTATAAAAAACACTTTCCAACTGGTGCGAGCCGTTTCTTCTATGTTCTCGTTCCATTGCTCTGCATAGGCTTTGTCACCATCAGTTAATGGCAACAGATTAGGTTGAGCCGCTACCGCAACTGGCGATAACAACGCGTTGATCTCTTCATCACTGAACCCCTTTGCTCTTAGGGCATCCATCTTCGCCGTCAAACTGGTTAATTCTGCTGTCATTTGATTTTCCTTATCACTGCCTGAGTGATGAAGCCTGTTTATTTATACAGATATTACTTTCGATTGTTCAATAAATCTACTTATTTTGAGCACCCAAACCCCTTCAATTCATTCCTTTATATTAGGAGTCATTCATCATGAAGAAACGCACCAATACTCGACCAAAAGCGCGTACCAGTAACTTTACTCGCGGCGGTCAGATCCTGTTCCATAATATCCGCATGTATCTACAAATAATGGGAAAACTCGGCTCATGGGCGATTATTACCTCGTCCTTATTCACCTTGCTCTATATTTACCTATTTCTTGATGCCGACACGCTAAAAACCACGCAATATTATTGGGAAGTCAAAACTGCCTACCAACTAAAAGGCGGTGAAGACATGATGACGCTTAACTGGAACGGACAGGATTTCACTAACACGCTCAGTCATTTAAGAGAAAGTAAGCTACTCAATGATGGGTATCAACAATTTAAAGATACCGTCTTACTCTGTTTTGCGTTTGCCTTTGTTACGTCCATTGCCATGCTCGTGCTTTTCACTCGATTTCTTGAGCGCAAAGGCAAAGAGCAAACCGAAGATTGTTTGGTTCGTGGTGTTCGCGTTGAATCCCCTGAAAAGCTCATTGAAGAATTAAAAAAGACGAACAACATGTCTGATTTTCGTATCGACAAACAGAAAGTCTTTGTAAAAAACTTTGAGGTGTACCACGTTCATATTGGCGGAACGACTGGTGCCGGTAAATCCGTTGCCATTCGTAAACTGCTCAATGAAATTCGTGCCAGAGGCGATAAGGCCGTTATCTACGATAAAGGCTGTACCTTTGTGTCTCGATTCTATGATGAAACCACCGATGTAATTTTGAACCCCTTTGATGAACGCTCGGCCTATTGGGATATTTGGCAAGACGCAAAACACCCGACCGAATTTGAAAACCACGCCATGTCTCTTATTCCTGAGCATGGGGATGGTGATCCATTTTGGGTTCAATCCGCCCGTACTATCTTTTCATCGACCGCGTATAAAATGCAAAGTGACGGTAAACCTTGTACCACAGAGCGATTACTGGAGCTGATATTAACCTCTCAACTGGAGGAATTAACCAAGTACCTAGATGGCACTGAATCCGCGTCATTAGTGTCTGACAAAATTCAGAAAACCGCCATTTCGATTAAATCGGTCTTGGCCGCTTACATCAAATCATTACGATTCTTAGAAGGATTAGACAAACCCGATAAGGAAGGCAACCCAAGACGTAAATTCTCAATTCAAGATTGGGTATTGGATGACAATGAAAAAGGTTTTTTGTTTTTAACCTCAAACGCCAAACAGCATCCTTCATTAAGACCATTACTTTCAATGTGGATCTCCATTGCCTCAACTGCGATTTTGAGTTTAATCGAAAGCCAGACGCGCCGTATTTGGGTCATCATTGATGAAGCCCCAAGTCTGCATAAATTGCCTGAGTTACCAAGCGTTCTGTCCGAAGTGCGAAAGCACGGCGGCTGTTTCTTATTGGGTTTTCAGTCTTACGCGCAGTTCATTAAGGTGTACGGCCAACACGCTGCCGATGAAATGATGGATTTGCTCAATACTCGTTTTTATTTTCGTAACCCGTCTGCGGCGATGGCGAAAAAAACCAGTGAAGATTTAGGCGAGCAAGACATTGAGTTATCCAAAGAGCAATACAGCTATGGTGCGGATTCAGTTCGTGATGGTGTGTCCCTTGGACACCAAACCATTACTCGCCCTGCGGTTACTGCATCCGAAGTCATGCAATTAGATAACTTACAATGCTGGTTAAAAACACCGGGCAATTATCCAATTACTCGTCTTGATTTGGTGTTTGACCCAATGCCACAAGTCGCAAACGCCTTTGTGTTTAGGGAGTACGAATCAAGCGAAGCCATGAAGAAAATTGATGCACTGCTCACGCATTATCAGTTAGGCGCATTAACTGAGCTTGATGAAAAAGAGCGTAAAATCTTATTGGCTATTCATAACCATCAGTTTGAGGGGGATGAAGATGCACAAGAAAGTGAAGAGGAACGCATGAAGTCATCAGTAACGAAACAAGATAAAAAAGACGATCAAGATATTGAGAAACAAAAACGTAAGGAGGAAGCACAATATCGAGCGCAACTAGCGACACCAGAGCAACACGAGATTGACGCTGACAACACGCTTGATAATAACGACATTGAATTATGATCACGTTTGTTACCGACCAATTAAGCCCCAAAGAGCCTGACATATTAACGGCTGTGAAGTTTAACACTCTGCTTATCATGAGTTTAGAGGGGCAATATTTAGCGCGGTTCGATGCACCGACAACGGGATGGACACATCAAGCGTTGTGCAACATGAACTCGTTATTTGAATCAGCATGGGCTTGCTGTGGTGTTGATGCCTATCTAGGTAATCAATGGGTAGGAAGTAGCGAGGTATAGGTACAAAAAAGCGGTAAGTTCCGAGCTTACCGCTTCATGTCGGCATATCAATAAACTCAAGATTACAACATCCAACCTCTGCTTTGTGCGTACACAAAAGCAAACATCAAAACCAACATAGGTGCTGCGCCACTAGAAATAATGGCATCAATAAGTACGTTCATTCTTTTTCCTAACTGGATAAACTAAATCAAATAATAAACTCATATTGAACAAAAAGGAACCGTTATGCCTAAATATCCAGCATCATCCGATTTACATCTTAAAAAACACAATGTCATTGGTTTTTTTGAGCGTTTAGATACAGCCCTTAGAACAACATCCGTAAACAAATTATCTAAAAAAACAGACATCAGCGTAAACACAATCAAAAGTTATTTATACCGACATAATTACCCTGACCTACCTCGTTTAGCCACCATTGCAGAGCATACAGGGTATTCATTATCTTGGTTGTTATTTGGTCATGAAAAAACTCAACATAAACAAGACCGCTTTGAACTCACCATTTTAGACGACGCAATGACTCCAACATTACCAGAAGGGGCAGAAGTGGTTTATCAAACACTAACACCTACATCAAACTCGCCGGTTCTTGATGGGATTTATGTCATAGCAACAGCAAGGGGGAACCTCGTTAGACGGTTGCAATGGCGAGAAGATGATAAGGCATATCTCGTCCTTTGCACCAACGTTGATTACCCCTCTCAAACCATGAAAAGCGTCAATATCATTGGCAAAGTCACGGCGGTAATGACCGCCATTTAACCGATGTAGCTCTCAACCTCACCAATCAAACATTTAGGATAAAATCATGAAAAAATTAACGTCCATTCAACCCATTAAAGTTCAAAAAAACGA
Organism: Aliivibrio wodanis; assembly: GCA_000953695.1. Lineage (GTDB taxonomy): Bacteria > Pseudomonadota > Gammaproteobacteria > Enterobacterales > Vibrionaceae > Aliivibrio > Aliivibrio wodanis. The sequence continues at coordinate 24,778 of LN554848.1, forward strand.
GCACTGCACACGTAATGCTCGCCCAAACACCAATAAACTAAAGGAAACCATCATGAAAAAACCACTATTAGCATGGGATACGTTGTTTAAAGATGTCACTAACGCAGTTCTCGCTGGACTTGCCGTTCTTTCTTTTCAAGTTAGTGTCTTTGTTCTTCAGATATACGTTGTCTTAACAAATAATACCCTTGATAAACTCAACACCATTTCATTAGCTGAATGGCATCAAGGTGTAAATACTTTGTGGTACGGAGCATACCAACTCACAGCTACATTCACACTTGTTGTGATAATTAGTGTTGTTATGAGAAAACTCATTAAAAACAGACTCGCCAAAAAACAAAAGACCGCTGACGCTTTACACTTTGAATACGCTTACATCGAAATGAGAAATCTTCTGGCTTATACATTCAATGTTATTGCAGGGGAAATTAATGATGGCGTAACACTACTTGATGCAGGGGACGAAGCCCTTAAACAAAGACGGGAGTTAGCACTTAATGTGGTCTGTAAGCAAACCTATAACCTAAACAAATCAGCACACCCTATCACCTTAGAGCAACACGACACGTTATTGAAACAGTTCGAGCACTACTTAACCCTCATAACCTGTGAGGCTGCACCTGACCACGCATTCACTTACCGTCATCCGCAATTAAATCAGATTCGATGCCCTGATTTCGAGAAAGAGTATGAATTGGAGTGTGAGCAATTTAATCGTCAATCTATTGATAGGAATGAAGAGAAACAATGAAAGGAGAAATAACGCAGTGGTTTGATAATAAAGGGTTTGGGTTCATTTATTGCCATGATATGCCGTTTGAAGTCTTCGCTCATGTATCACGATTTCGGCGTGGGTATCGTCGCCCAAGAGTTGGGGATAAGGTCAAGTTTCAAATTGAATGGGATAATGGAAAAGCGAACGCCAGTACCATAGTTTTACTTAATGTTTACCCTTTGAGAAAGCGAATATCAATAAGGACAACGCTATCCATCATTGTAATTTTTATAACAATGACTTTGATTTATCAATTTTTCAAAAACCAACTATCCACCTCGTTTTCTCATACTCAGCCAAGCTATCAGCAACAAATATACCGTGCACCAACACCTCAAAGAATTGATGTACCACTTGCCTGTAGAAGAAAAACTCATTGCAGCCAAATGACATCATACGAAGAAGCAGTATTTTTTCTACAACACTGCCCTAATGCAAAAATCGACGGAGATAATGACGGCATACCTTGTGAAAGGCAATTTGGTCGATACGCAGGTTGAGTTAATTAATAACAAATGGAGAGCATCATGAATACACACTACAAACCCATTGATATTGAAGGAATACCAAATAGAGTAAACATGGTATTTAAAACCTCAAATTACAACGAGGCCGCTAAACGACTAAAGGTATCTACGGCTTACCCCAAATTACTCACTCAAGGGAAAGGACGATTAACGCCATCATTATTGAATAAACTGAGTAATACGTTTGCTGTATATCTACCTTGGTTACTTCAAGAGGAGCATTCACCCTACCCAACCAAATTTCACACATCGTTAAAAAGTTGCATTTGCAATGATGATGCAATGACACCAATCATTGAAAAAGGAGCGTTGGTTTTTTACGAACCAATGAAAAAAATGAGGATGTCACCAATGATATTTATGTCATTGAACTATTGGGAAACACAGTTATACGAAAAATTGAAGTTCTGAAAAAAAATGAGCTATACCGACTAAAAAGTACAAACACCAACTATCAAGATACGTCCGTAACGCCCTCTCAAATCATTATATTAGGTAACGTTCAGAGTCGAACTCAACACATCAACCATAACCAATAATGACATTAAATATGAATAAAAAACTCGATACGCTTCTTTCAAATATTCCTTATCGAAAATTAATGACTAATACACAAATAACCGGATCATCACTGTTTATGTATAGAAAAGGAGTCCGAGAGCCTACGATCCAAACGCTCGACAAAATAGTACGTTTTTTCAATCAATCGATGTCTACGTTCATCTACGATGAACATCAACTTTCATTACCGCCTAATGTGTTTATCGCACCAGACAATTCAATGTTACCGATAGTAGGCGCTGGACAATTTGTGATATTTGAACCTGTAGAAAATAATCTAATCATGTCTGATGGACTCTACCTAATTAAAGGAAAACATAACAAACCAGATAACATCAAACACGTCCAATGGATAGAGAGCGCCAAACAATACTTACTGCGTTGTAATGATGATAGCGTCTTACCAGAGATAGAGAAAAAACCTTATTTTATCGGTCAGGTTATTTCAGTAATGCAACCCATCAAACACAAAGACCGTGTATAAAAAACATAACATCGTCACTTCTGCTCTTGTTGTATTGCTAACTATTAATTACTATCATTTAAAGGTAACGTACTGTTTGAAAGGAGACCCACCATGACCAGACCCTATGTACCTTGGAGCAATGAAGAACTCAACATCATGAAAAGCAGTCTGCAAATGGGCTCCTCTATCGACATTGCCCAACACTTAAATTCCACGTTCGGCTCACATCGAAGTGCCGCATCCATTAGAAGTAAACTGCAACAGCTCGGTTATTACGTAAGACCAAAAAGAGGCGCACGTAACACCATCGAAAAAAACGTGTGGAATGAGGCCGTTACCTTGATTAATGACGCTGAGTTTTTATCAGAAACCGACAAATCAAAATTACTCGCCCAATTCAAACTCAAGATAAACCACATTGAATAGGCACAAAAAAAGCAAGCTCACTGAGCTTGCTTTTTTACGTCATTACTCTTCTCTTTCATCAAGAGGATTAATGTAACGATACTCTTTTTTGCAAATAAAGTACTCGTCTCTCTGCTTTGGGAATAATCGATTCCATTCCGCTAGTTTATCTAACGACGTATAGCCATCCCGTTCATATTTTTTAATGATATGAGACGCGCATATTTTTTTATACCAAGCCGTGCCGTATTTCGTTCTCTTCAACAACGTCCGTAACACCAATACATTGAGACTCTTTTTTACACACAAATTTTGAATCTTTATTTTTATCAATTTTACCATTCCAAGTAGATAAGGTTTCAAGCGAAGTAAACCCGTATTTCTCGTGTTTTTCAGCTTGTATCAACTCAATAAATCGCATCTTTTTATATCGACGTTTCAGCATAATTGTCTTTCCCCAATAACACCTTAATTGATCTATCTACCATTAAGCCACAACTGCTACAAGACAGACCACAGATATACCAAAACCTTGCGTTAAAACACTCATATTCAATCAAAAATGCATAATATTTCAAGGAATACCCCCTATGTTATCACTCAGCCCTATTCGTGGCGGTGCTTCTGGTGCAAGCAACTATTACCTTGCCGAAGAAAAAAACCTCCATATTCCAAACACTCAATTCATGACCGCAGAGCCAAACTCGCCTCAAAACTACTACCTTGCTCAATCACACCAACAAGAAACGGGCACACAGTGGTTCGGTGAAATCGCAAAAAAAGAAGGCATTGAAGGCCAACCCATTACTGAGCAAAAACTTGAACAAGTTTTGCGTGGCGAGTTATCCGAAAACAACGTCCCTCGTCACGGCTCTGAGCATCGACGTACAGGATATGATCTGACTTTCTCTGCCCCAAAAGGCGCAAGTATTCTTGGTTTAGTTTATGGTGATACTCGTATTCTTGAGTCTCACACCAATGCCGTAAAAACCGCCCTCACTCAAATGGAAAAAGACGTGGCACAAAGCCGTCATGTGGATGGAAAAACACAAGAAAACCGCTATGACAATACTCAAAACCTACTTTTTGGCCTTGTTCCCCATAAAACCAGTCGTGAAGAGGAGCCGCAAATTCATACTCATGCGCTTATGGCTAACATGACTTACAGTGACAATGGCGAGTTAAAAAACCTTGCTACTAGCACCAAACAAAACGAATTTGAGCTAAACGGCTCTTATGGCCGCATTCTAGCCAACCAAAAATATTACGGCATGATTTATCAAAGTGAGCTTGGGCGAGATCTTGAGAAGATGGGCTACTCCATCAAATCACTAGGCAATGGCATGATTGATATTGATGGTATTCCACAAAATATCATTAATGCTAACTCCACTCGTCATCAGCAAATTCTTGAACATGTCGATGCGCTCGGCATCGATAGCAGCAAAGCAAAAGACATTGCCGCACAAGCCACCCGTAAAGCCAAAGCCTACACGCCCGAAGACTCACTGCTAAACGACTGGCAAAAAAAGAATGAAATCCTTGGTTTTGATGGCCTCTCTTTTGTGGCATCGTCCTTTGATAAAGAAAAACTAGAAATAACCGAAAACGTTATCCCTCAAACCGCCATCGATGCCATAGAAAAAAGTCTCTCTCACTTAGGCACACACACAAGCCAACTCTCTTATGAAACCATCTTAACGATGGCAGCGCATGATTTCTCTTATGGTAATCACCACGACATCATTGCCCTAAAAACCTTGCTTGATGCAAAGATTAAATCAGGGGAGTTAATCCCTCTAACCTCTGGAGACGGCACAAAAAACACCGACAGTGGATTTCTTTACACAACGAAGAACGCCATTGAGAAAGAGAAACAATTGATTGAGTCCACAAGCTCGCGTACTCGCGGCTTGAGCCTGACACCCAATGAGAAAAGTCTCAATGACATGGCACTCTCTGACTCGCACAAAGATACTGTCACCAACATTTTCAACAGCACCAAAGCGGTGAACGTAGTCTCCATTGCAGGCTCTAGCCAAATACTGAGCGAAGCCCTACTCCACGTAGGCACTGAGTCTGGTCGCAATGTACGATTTGTCACGCCCAATGCTCTGACCAAACAAGAGCATCAAAAAAACGTGTCACGACAAGCCTTTAGTGTCACCCAATGGGTGAAAAATCAGTTTCGACGCGATCATGTTGAACAAGTGAATGGCTTTTTATCGCAACCGCCACAAAAACACGGTAAAGACCAATTAATCATCGTTGAGCACGCCCACAAGCTCGGCCTCAATGAAGTGCAATCGTTAGTCGATCACGCCAAAGCTCAACAATCCAAACTGGTGTTTTTGCAAAACCCAAACGCTCGCCAAGGCTACAAAGCAGGCAACGCAATGGAAACACTCCAAAAAGGTGACGTAACGAACATCGATTGGAACCACAAAAAAGAGAGTAATACTCACGTTATGCTTCATGAATCGGCCAAAAAAGAGGATCGCCATGACGTAATAACCCAACGCTATAGTGAACTAAGTATCGATGAACGAAAAAACGTAGCGTTATTCTCAACTGGGCCGCGTGATACAGAAAACTTAAACCTTTCTATCCGTAACGCCCTCGATAAAGCCGGTGAATTAAGCGAGCAACGCATTCGCGTAGACACGTTTAATCCGGTGTATCTCTCCAAAGAGCAACAATCCATTGCCAAAAACTATCAAGTTGGCATGAGAATGACGGAATTTGTGGACAAGAAACCACATCATTATGAAATAACCAAAATCAACAGCCAGTCCAATACGGTGGTATTAAAAAATGAGTTCGGCAAGGAGCAAGCGCAGAGCGTAGGGAGTAAAGCCTTTATGGATCGCCAATTTAGCGCAGCAAAACCAAGTACATTAGAGATCGCGGCAGGAGACAGCATTGCCATTAATGGCAATCTGTTTGGAACCGCACTGAAAAAGAACGATGTCGTTAGTGTGGATAAAATGAGTTGGTATGGGATAAGCCTAAAAGATCAACAAGGGAAATCCCATTTAGTCAGCAGTAATGACTTACATCATGCCCCGTTAGATTATGGCTACGCCAAACCTCTTTCAACGTTATCCGACAGCAAAGAAAATATCTGGGTAGACATGCCAAGTTACACCGCATCAAAAGAAACCTTAAACGAATTGGTAAGTAAGGACGCGAATACCCTAACCTTGTTTACCGATAACACCGACAAACTCGATAACCAGTTAGGTAAATCACGACATCAGCCCTCGGCCATTTCTACCGTCATGCAAAGCGGCCACGCCATTGAAAAGTACCTCAATGCCGAAACCAAAGACGCACTGTTTCATGATGTGGACGTAATAAGTAAACAACTGAGCCAATCTCTGAATAAAACCCACATAGAAAAAGCCGTTTCGTTTGCTATTGGGCACATCAGTGAGCAAAAAGCAGGCTTCAAACACAATGAACTGGTCATGGCCGCCATGCTCTACAGCGTTAATGAAATGGGTATGGCACTCACTAGAGAGCAGATCAATGACAAACTCTCGGAATTGACAGATCAAGGCACACTCTTATCCGCACAATACAATGACGGCACACGGTGGACGACCAAAGAAGCCATCACGGTTGAGCGTGAGATATTAACGCGCTTTGAGAATGGCAAAGATTCCCTCCCCCCATTGGCTACACCACGCGAAGCAAACCAGTATTTAAAACAGCATGACTGGTTAAGTGAAGGACAAAAAGAGGGGATCACGTTACTGGCAACGACTCCAGATCAATTCGTTGGCGTTCAGGGATTTGCAGGGGTAGGTAAATCCACCATGCTTGAACAAGGGATAGCCCTTGTTCATCATGTTCAAGAGCTACAAAATGAAACCCCTATCAACGTCATTGGCCTTGCACCCACTCACGCTGCGGTGAATGAACTCAAAGACAAAGGCGTGGTATCTCAAACCTCACAATCGTTATTACGTGATTTTTTAACCGGCGCGGTCAATCCTGAGAAATACAACAACACTCTTTTTCTATTGGATGAAAGCTCCATGAGTTCAAACAGACAAATGAATGACTTTGGGGCACTGGTAGAACAATCAGGAGCCAGAGCCGTGATGCTTGGAGATATGTATCAATTGCAATCTAAAGAAGCAGGTAAACCATTTGAGTTGGCGTTCAAGCGAGGAGCCATTAACTCTGTGGTAATGAAAGATATTAAACGTCAACAAGATCCCACGCTACTTGCTGCCGTTCATCAAGTCATCAATAAAAACCCACTCTCAGTCATGGATAACCTGAAAGCACAAAACCCATTAGCAACTGAGCAATACCACTCAATACCGGAACACGCGACGCAGAATGTTATCTCAACGTACAAAAACGAAACAGGAAATATGATCAAGGATAAAGAAACCGCCAAGAGCCGACTTTATGGATCAGCGGCAGCGGAATATCTCGCTCGAACTCCTGAAAGTAGAAACAATACATTAATGATCGCCTACTCACACCGTGAGCGTGATTTACTCGCGTCACTCATTCGCCCAGGATTGCAGAAGATGAATGAGCTTGATAAAAACGATCACATGGTGACTCGACTTCGTGGCGTTGGAGCCACCAAAGAAGAGCTAAAAACCATGATGCCGTATAAATCAGGACTCATTATTCACACCCAAAAAAATGAATACTTACTAATCGATAAGGTCGATAAACAAAACGATTTATTGTCTGTGACCGACATGAATACGGGTGAAAGCAAAGCCTTTCTCCCAAAACACCATGATCATAAAATGACAACCTTATGGTCACAAGCCCAAATGCCTTTATCAAAAGGCGATAAGATCACATGGCGAAAGACCGATCAGTTATTAGCGTTAAAAGGCAACACCGATTTAACCGTTAAGGACATCAACAACAATGCGCTAACGATGCTCGATGAAAAAGGCAAAGACATTACGCTTGATCTGAATGACATGAAAAGCAGTCACTGGGATTATCGTTACACTAGAACCGCAGACATGGCGCAAGGGGCAACCGTAAAAAGCGTCATCAGTGTGATTAGCTCGGACGCTAAACTGACTAACATTCGTCGTGGTTACATCGATATTACCCGTGCCTCTGAGCATGTAAAACTCTTTACCGATCACGAAGCCAACACGATTAAACGATGGGCAAATAATCACGATAATAATACGTCTGCTCTTGAAACTATCGAAAAAACCAAAGAAGAATACACCCGTTATTTTGATACTCCAAACCACCCACGAGAAGATCCAAAATACAAAAATGAAGGCGTATTTAGCTTTCCACTTTACGCCAAAGACGTAGCCGAACGATTAACGCCTTACACTGAATCGTTAGCCACGCACTTGCTAGGTCGCCCAAATGCCAGTAAATCAGACAGGGATTATCTCGCTTTTGGAGAGGGTCAATCGCACATTAAAGTATCATTAACAGGTGAATATCGTGGGTATTATCGTGACTGGACAACAGGAGATAAAGGCAACTTAATTAACCTTATTATGAGCACTCAAGGTGTGAATTATAAGGAAGCAATTCAACAGGCACAGCAGTATTTAGACGCGCCTGAAAAGGCCGATATTACGGTCAATGAGATGCACAATGAACTGACTCAAACCCTGCCAAAACAGGTAGGAAAACTCAAAGCCCTTGCCTTAGATTATTGGGAAAAAGGCCGCAATATTGAGGGGACACCAGCGCAAGCGTATCTTGAAAAAGCCACTGGTGAACACATCACTAATCATGAAAACATTCGTTTTCATTCTAGCGTGTACTCCTCAGAAACAGGGTTTGTTTACCCTGCCCTAATTGCCAAACTCAGCAATACGGATCAGCAATTAGAGGCAATTGAAATTACCTATTTAAATAACGAGGGAGACAAAGCGGAATTAAACACAAGCACACGGTTGATGGGCAATAAATCCACCCATTCGATTGCCATTCATGAGGGACATAATAATGACGTGAGTGTCATTGCAGTTGGTATTGACACCGCCATTGGCTTCTCTAAAAACAATATTAACGATGTTGATATTATCGCAGTGAATAATATGCACGACATTAAAACCGTGAATATTGAGTCATTACGAGAGCATATCATCATTATGACTGGAAATAGCCCACATACTAAAGCTAGTTTAATCACCGAACTCACGAATACCTTATTAGATAAAGGTCATAACATCACGGTAATAACTGACACCATGAACACCCTAGTTGACCAGAATATTATCACTCTACAAAGTGACGAGGTAACAAAAGTAATTAACGAGCTTGCGAATACCGACAGTGGTAATAACGAGCGCATTAATGAGTTAGTCTCTGATATAAATAAAGAGAGTGACGTTAGTCATACGAAAGGAATAAACGAGGACAACGCACACCAAAAAGAAATCAATACCACCAATGAAGACTCACGAAACTATAATGAGAATGCCATTGAGCAATATGAGCGCAGTATTACCGCCTCAACTCATGATATATCCCCTGAAATTAATGAGCGTCAATTAGGGGATATGGAACGATAACCATAGCAGCAACCAAATAAAAACGGCGACCTTTTGGTCGCCTTTTTTTGCCTATCAAACCGCATCATTCATTTTCTTTATTCATGAATGCCTCAAATCCTGCCTGTGCCTTTCCATTTGAATTAGCCACATTCTCTTTCATCATCTCAACCATCGTTGAGTTAAACGTCTTATTTTCATCCCACGTATTCATATACACTTTTTTAATCAATTGTTCATTGCTGTATTGCTTTAATAATATCTGCTCCATCAACTCACGGTTAGTTCGTGAGTCATCGTCTTGCCCTGCACGCTCTTTAATTAATAAGGCGAACTCCAACAACTCACGACCTGCATCTGCCAACGACGATGCCCCAATTTTATTTTGATACGCTTCGACTTGATTATATAACGAAGGAGACGATGAGATTTGAATAACAGGATTACGTGCCATAAGAGTGCCTTTTTAGGTTGATTTTAGCTTTTTTGCGTATTAACAGTGTATTGCACGCAGTTAATACACGTCAAGTGCAAATGTATTAACTAATTAATACGCTCAATACACTATTAATACAGAGTTAATACAGCAACTTTTAAGTTATTGATATATGAGCTTTTATATTTAAACTAACAATGTATTTAAATCTTAATACGAGTGTATTAAGTTATTGATTTATATAGCACAATACCCGTTCAATACTAATACACTACAGTTGTATTAACTTTTTGGAAAAGTGTTAATCGAAAAAGTGAGAATTATTTTTGGCTTTTTTTCCCTTTACAGACAACCACTTACGGCAAAGTTCACCTTTGCGAGGTGTGTAGTATTTTCAGAGACTATAAAAATCCCAGTTGTGTAGAAAAACCTAAAGCACAAAATCGTCGCTAAGTTTAGATTATATCAGGGAAAAACGCCCCTACAAAGGGGCGAATTTGGGTGAAGTTATGGGAACAGGATTTAGAGTCGAGTTTATTTTCGTGCCACTTTTTATCGTTTTTCGCCTATTGATTAATTTTATGATCCTAGCGTTCATCGGCAACAATTTGATTTGAATAACTAAGTCAGGATCATATTTTATACAAAATCAATATTATCAAAAACCACTAAATAATCCGGCAATCACGCTAAAGACTGCATACTCTTTTATTCGATCATCACTGTGATTTTTATGTTTTTTAATCGCATCATCAATAGTGCGTGCTTTAATGTTATCACCACTAATGACAAAACCTTGCCGTAACAATTGTTTTTTCTCCTCAGCAAAGGTTGGCGAGCACACTTCAATATAAGTATATGTTTTCTCATTTGTGAAAAATTGAAATTCTTTCATTAAACACCTCAATTTATAAACTATATAACTTCTAATTTAGATTGCTGATACTGCAACTTTACCTTTTTGAATACTTCAAAATCATCATCAGTATAACCTATAGCAATAGATACCCAATAATCTCCTGTTTCATCGGTAGCTAGAAACTCAGCTTTAATTTCATATTTTTTCCAAAATAAAAAAGCAAATAATATGCAAAAAGGAAATGTCAAAAAACCAAATTGAGGAACAAATGCCCACGTAACAGCAGAGAGAACTAAAGCCCATGAAACCATATTTACAATATTATCTTTTAGGCTGAGTTTTCTTACATGCAATTGTTTAATTTTACACAAGCTATAAGTATCTTTTTTGACACTCAATGTCTTTGCCGTAAATTGAAAATCATTCAATTTATAAGGTTTGCGAAAATAAATGAATGCATTTTTAATCATCTGTTTATACTCCACTTTCTATATAAATACAGAGCATTAGCCCAAACAAAACTTAGTGGATGCTTTCTTAACTCGTAAGTTAAGTTCTAAATGCCATATTTACACGGCCTCAGAAATCCATAGCACACCTTTACAGGATAAACCCACGAGACACTATGTTGCAATTTAATAAAGCCTTAAAAGCGATTTACAAAGCAATAAACCTTAATTTACTTCACTCAATAACAGTAAAAACAACCACTGCATTTTATGTGACACTTTTTGAGGTCTTGACAAATAATCAAACTACCGCGATAAACTCAATAATGGTCGATTTAAAAAACAAATAACCATTTTAATTGAGCTATACACTAGAAGATAAAACACACTTAGGTAAGGAACTCCTAAATGTTTAGAGCTGAAGTTATTGAAGCAAAAAAACAACGATTATTTGGCACCGTTATCGTAACTCAACCAATGTCTATTTATGCCATTAGTTTTACCTGTTTTATCGTGTTTATTTTGATTTTTGTTTACTTAAGTCAAGCAAGTTATTCACGCAAAGAAACCGTTAATGGATATCTGACCCCAGAAAAAGGACTGGTCAAAGTATTCTCAAATAGAACGGGGGTGATCGCAAACATTTATGTTGCTGAAGGAGAAACTATCAAACAAGGCAAAGAAATTGTAAAAATTAAAAATAGTCAAAGTTTAACTTCGGGTGTAGAGCTATCAACGGCTCTCAGCCATGAGCTGTCCTTACAGATAGGGTATTTAGAAGAAGAACTAAACACCGTAGCCAAGGTAAACGAAAAAGAATTGTCTCGTATCAAACGTCAAATTACTCAACTAAATAAAAGTCTATTGGCTCTAAATAACGCCAAGAAAACTAATAAAAAGAAAGTCCGTTTAAAAGAAAACCAACTTGATAATAATCAAAAATTACTTCAAAAAGGACATATCTCACAAAGCCAAATCGACCTTGTTACTGAGCAATATTTGGATTCGCTTGAAGCGAATGATCGCTTAGACAGAGAAATAGCGAATGTAAGCACCGAAATATCCACGTTGAGATCTGAGCATATCTCTTTACCAGAGCAATTAACCTTAAAGCAAATAGTCATTAATCGACAACTATCTGAATTAAAAGCTAAAGTAACCGAATTAGACAATCAATATGAGTTTATCCAAAAAGCCCCTGAGTCGGGTATAGTCACCGCAATTCAGCCATCCATCGGAACTCGTGTTGATCCAAACACGCCACTATTAAGTATTATTCCTGTTGATTCCCCTTTAGAAATTGAATTGTTATTACCCACTCGTTCAGCGGGATTTGTTCAAATAAAGGACAAGGTAAATATTCGATTTGATGCTTTTCCTTATCAAAAATTTGGGGTTGTGGTAGGAGAAATATCAAATATAGATAAAGCACTAATTCTCCCTACTGATCGTCAATTACCAATAAAATTTGATGAAGCAATGTATAGAGTTCAAGCTAAATTACATAAACAATCAGTACAAGCCTATGGCAAAGAATTTCCTTTAAAAGTAGGTATGATTGCAGAAGTCGATATTCTTTTAGAAAAACGTAGCTTATTAGAATGGCTATTAGACCCTATTTATGCAGTAAAAGGAAAACTGGGATGAGTATAAACAAACCCACTATCGTAGATGCCATTGATCTCATTTCATATTCAGGAAAACGAAATGTCCCTTTAATCATGCAATCCGAAGTATCCGAATGCGGCTTAGCTTGCCTTGCGATGATATCGTCTTTCTATGGATACAAAATAAATTTATCCTCATTAAGAAAAAAAGTAACTCTGGATAATAACGGAATAAATTTAAAACAATTGATGAATGTTGCTAATCAACTGCATTTTTCTAGTCGAGCCTTACAATGCTCATTAAATGAAATAGAACAACTTAGCCTGCCTTGTATATTACATTGGAACATGGACCACTTTGTGGTTCTGACTAGAGTAACTAAAAATACAATATTCATAAATGATCCTGCCTTTGGGAAACGCAAGATACATAGAAAGGAATTTAGTGATTCTTTTACTGGCATTGCGTTAGAGTTAACCCCGACGACATCATTCAAAAAACAAGATGTACGTGTGGTAATGAAAATAACCCAACTTTGGGAGAAAATAACAGGACTAAAACGGGCTTTAATTTCGTTATTAGCACTTTCTCTCATACTGCAAAGTGCCGCCTTACTTTTGCCATATTATATGCAGTGGGTTGTTGATAATGTATTACTCAGTAACGATACCTCATTACTAATTGTATTGGCTTTTGGGTTTTCATTACTCACCATCATTCAATCTGGTGTTAGTGCGTTTCGTAGTTGGTTAGTCTTACGTTTTAGTAGCTCACTTAATTTGCATATGGGGGCGAATCTTTTTCATCATCTTATTAACCTCCCTATGAGTTATTTTGAAAAAAGGCATATTGGAGATGTCGTCTCTCGATTTGGCTCACTGTCAGCAATTAGGGAAATGCTTGCTACAGGCCTTGTTGAGGCGATAATTGATGGAATAATGGCCTCTATCGTGCTTATTATGCTGTATGTTTATAGTCCTTTATTAGCAACGATTGCATTAGGTTTTGTCTTATTGTCATTCTTAGTGCAACTCGCTTTTTATTACCCAAATAGACGTATTACAGAAGAATCGATAGTGGCCGAAGCGAAAGAGGATACTTCATTTTTAGAATCCATTAGAGCGATCCAAACCATTAAACTATTTTCTCATGAAACCAGTCGTCAAAATTTATGGCTCAATCGTTACGCCGAAGTCATTAATACAAATATTCGACTAGGTAAATTAGACATCGCAGAAACCACCTTTAATAGTCTTATTTTTGGACTAGAATCGATTTTAGTGATTTATTTTGGTGCGTTGATAGTTATTGATGGGGATCTAACGGTTGGTATGTTACTCGCTTTTATTGCTTACAAAGGACAATTTACAACGAGCATTACTAATTTTATTGATAATATTTTATCGTTCAAATTACTTGGTCTACATTTAGAACGTTTATCAGACATAACCCTACAAAAAACAGAATTTAATGACACAAATTACGTAGCACCTTTGTCTACGGTTAAAGGGAATATTCGATTAGAGTCAATCTGCTTTCGGTATGCTGACAACTCAGAATGGGTATTACATAATATCAATTTAGAAGTGAAATCAGGTGATTCGGTTGCTATTGTGGGCGCATCAGGTTGTGGAAAAACCACACTTTTGAAAATAATTTTAGGTCTATTAAAACCAACATCAGGACGTATTTATTTAGATGGTATTGATATCAGTCAGTTAGGTCTGAATGAATATCGACAACATTTTGGTGCAGTTATGCAAAATGACCTGCTTTTCTCAGGCACCCTATCTGAAAATATTACCTTATTTGATCCAAACTATAATGAAGATAAATTGAATGAATGCTGTCGTTTAGCCTGTATTCTTGATGATATAGAGAAATTACCAATGAAATATCACTCTTTAGTGGGAGATATGGGGAATAATTTTTCAGGAGGGCAACTACAACGTTTATTTTTAGCCAGAGCATTATATAAAGAGCCTGCAATTCTTTGTTTAGATGAATCAACAAGTAACTTAGACCAGCAAAATGAATTTTTGATAAACGACAATATAAAATCATTGCCTATGACGCGTATTATTATTGCTCATAGAAAAAGTACGATTGAATCAGTAAATTCAACTTTCGAAATATAATCAAAAAACACATATATATACCAACAATGTGATATAGATCAACGTATATATATTAAAATAGATACATATTATAATACAACGCATATTAAGAGGTTACTTTATGCCAAAATACCAATTTTTTTGCATACCAGATTCCAATCGTAAAAAGTTCACATTTATTGACATGGATAGTGACACTTTTTTAACTGAAAAAAAACAGCTTATTGAGGGTGGATTTGAAGTAGAGGATGATGTTATTTATGGTGATACAAGAGAAGATGCTGTCGAAAAGTTCAAATCAAATTATATCTATCACTTAGACGAATATAATAACTCCCATGTCGAGAGTGGCTTTCTTAGTTTCATTATAGAGTTATATAAAGAAGTAAGAAGCAGAAAATAATCACCTCTCCTATACAAATACGATGAACCCTATTGTTAGGTACCAACGGGAAAGTTATCAACACTTAAGTGATTGATATTATGTAAAATGAGAGGACTTAAATTCCCGATAACTTCTTTGTAGGTACTTAAAGGATTAACTGCTTTCATTATGATATATACACTGACGTTAAATGTTCATTTTAATACCATGTGAGCATATGGTAAAGGCGAAGAACTCATTCTCGAAAACTTATCATTAATTACTTACTATAAAATTCATTTATTTCATATTTTAACTTTAAAATATCAGCATTTGACGGTTTAAAGTATATGAATTTATCGTCGCACAATTTATCTAAACATAATAATTTATATTTGATATTCAAATTCAACTTTCTACCATAAATGTGCCCATTCATTATATTAAACCCTGATAACAAATCCAAATAAAGTAGCTGCTTTGAGCTATCATAATGTTTTATTAATCTATTTATCTCAAAATATGCCTCACAAAATTTATTATTTTGTATTAAAAATAAAACCTTTAATACAAAAATGTTAATGCAATATACTTCACTTTCTCGCTCAAAGGGAACTGGGATTTTTGAAAAAAACTCAAAAACTAATCTTTTCTCATTATCTGACGTGGTATATTTATAATTATAATAATGCCAACGTATACTTAGAGGTTCTTCTTGTAATTGTTTCTCAATTAGGAATTTATTCCGTTCAAATTTAAACTTACTAGCGTATATATTTTCTTCATAACCATCATGAAACAAGGTAAATATCTCCGTATTTTTAATATTATATGAACTCCTAAATAAATATTCATGTACGCAACCAATATACCTATCTTTATCTTTAACATAAAACAGTCTAGGTATGTTATACACATTGAAATCATTAACATTTTCAATGACGGGACAATAACTAATATTTGTATTTAATGTTTTAATCGTTTTTTTAAAATCAAGCAAAGAGGAAAAAACCTCATCTGCATCAATTATCAGACACCATTTATTAGATAATTTAGATAACCCATAATTTCTAACCTCTGAAAAATCATTATTCCACTCTTTATAAAAGACCTTAACCAATGGGAATAACAAAGCAATTTCGACTGTATTATCAGTAGAGTACGTATCAATAACAACTATCTCATCAACTATATTTAATATAGATTTAATTGCTCTATTTATACATCGCTCCTCATTATACGTAATAATTAACGCTGAAATTGAATATTTACCCCCCATTATATTTACTTTCCGGTGTATTCATAGTATGTTCATTTAAAACAAGGCCTAATTTTTTAGATAAAAGAAAATTACTCATATTTTCTAATGAAATATTTTCCACATCAGGTAATGTGTAAACTAACCCAAGTAGAACCTCAATAAACAATCCCGGACCAGTTAATATATGTGTAACCCTTCGATCTATATAGTCAGAAAACATCTCTTTTCTATAGTTAGCTAATCTAGCTAAATAATCACCATCGAATACATCAGCATTCTTAAATATTAGATCATTATTTTCAAGATACTTATACCTTTTTTTTATTTGCCTTATAATTATGTTGATAACTTTTGAATTTACATGACAACCCAATATATTATTACCAATAAAACCTTTATTGAAATTATCGGAACAAATATTAATAAGAGATTTGTTTATTTTCATTTCACCAATAGGTGAAAACATTTCATGAAACAAGAGTTTTGATGCTATTTTTTTAAAAATTAATACCGTATTGGTAGATGTCACTTTATTTATTATAATTTCATCTATTAGCACAGTTAAATTATTATCGTTCATACTACGATTTAGGCATAACACACAAACAACCAGTTCATTTTTTTCATTATGGATCCCCCTCTCTAAAAGGTAACTCCTCACTATATTAAATTTATCACTCATCATTGGTAATGTATCAACATCTATATATATCCCTCCATATAATGACAGTATCTTTAATCTAATTAAATCACTACATGATGCTAGATTCGCTCGTAAAATTAACTCATAATAATAAAATTTTTTAATTTCATTATCTAATGGCAAGTCATTAATATCCATAAACTCTATCCCTAGATCACTGTTCGGGATTATTGATGTATTTTTGATAGTCTCATCAAAAAAATACTGGCATGCATTTACAGCTGCTTCATTATAAGTAAAACCATTTTTTATTTTTCCCATGAAAAAATAATATATATTATTACTTAGCTTTATTTTATCTTCAATAGACATTAGATTAGTATCAATGTTTTTTTAAATACATAATTAAATTTATTGAACAATGTCGAATTATTATCTACCCAAATATTTATTTTTTTATCTTGATTGACTTTATGCCATATTTCTATATATGAAATTTGTTTTATTGATATTTCACCAATCCAAACAAAATGCATCACATTTGGAATAGCTTCCCTATTGTTATTAATTAACCCGAGTAATTTATTCATTTTTTATTTACAATTAATTAAAAATACATATGCATCATTGCATAGCAATAATGCATAATTACAACAATTTAACGGCGCCCACCTGTACAAGTTCCGCTACCAGAAGGACGCTTATTTGTTGGCCCACTACCTCTCGCCCAATCCCTAGCTTTAGATACGGAATTTCGATTAGTAATATGTTTACCTACATGTTTTGTTCTATTTGCCACGTTTCCACCGGAAACTTGGTCTAATTGTTCAGATATAATTTCTTTCATAACCATGCTCCATTATGATTTAATTTTTATGACAGTAGTTTACTGTCAAGCTTTATTCTCTATGAATTAAGCTATCTAAGACAATATGGATAAAACGCACATTTAGTTGCGATATACATCACAATTCATACAGGTTTGAATGCAACATTAGTTCCAAAATACTAATAAGCGACTTACAAATCGCTTTGAAATCTAAAATACAGCATAGTATCCCATTCTAACCCAAGATAAAAACGTCACATGACATAGCGTTACGTGTGTTTTATAACGCTCGTACTCTTGAATAGGCAAGCACAATTCAAGAGTCTCCACTCTTGTTCCTGTTTCGGTTTTTGGTAAACGTGATACCTGTGCCTTAATTCGATAGCTCAACTCTCTATGACTGCATGAGCTTAAATCTTGCTCTAACTGTTTTCTAAAGCAACGCAAGCCCAATTCATCAAGCGTCACATCATGAACACGCGCACGCTCTATCACTGTTGCTAACTCTTTTGTCGTCAACGGAATTTTGATTTTTCGAGTCGTTCGTTTCTTTTTATCTAATGCCATAGGTAACGATATTACACTGTCTTCTGGTATGGTTGGATTGCTCTCTTTACCCTGTGAGAATGCTTCAATGAGCAACGCAATACGTTGCGCTGCTGCTTTGGTTTCTTGTTGGCTCACGTGCGTATAACGCAATGTCATTGATAATCGTTTATGCCCAAGCATCTTTGAAATCATCGGCAACGTTGCATTCATTAAGGCCGCATGACTAGCAAACGTATGTCGTAAATCATGAATACGCACATCGTTAACATTGGCATGCTTTCTCACCTTGCACCAATACGCGGGCACGTGTTGCTGTGGCCGCCCGTCCGGTTGCTCAAACACATAATCAGTCAGTCTGTCTTGCCTTGATAGCAATTCCTTTGCTGCATGGCTTAAATACACCGACCTTGCCCCTGTTTTACTGTCAGGTAAATGAATTTCATGGTTATCAATGTATGACCACTTTAATTTTACGATTTCATTGCATCGACACCCTGTTAATAACAGTAACCGAAAAATATCAGAGCATTGTCGCTCTCGCTCTCCACCTTGTAAGGTGAATTGCTTCATCACCCTATCAACGCTACCGATTTCATCCATGCTTAAAAAACGGTTTAACGTCCGCTTGGGGTTCTGCGTAATGCTTGCGCACACATTCTCTTTGATGTGCCCATGCACTATCGCTAGTCGAATAATAGATTGTAAAATATCGAGCGCCCTATTTGCTCCGCCTGCCTTTGTTATGCTGTACTCTTCAAACCAATGACGCACATCTAACACGGTTAATAAATGCAAACGACGATGACCAAAACGAGGCAAAAACTGTCGAGCTAATACACTGTTAGCCATTCGTTGTGTACTCGGCTTCCAACGCTCAAATACCTCTTTTTTCCATTCAGAGTGAATGAATTCTGAAAACGTTGGGGACTGTTTTATGTCTTTGCTTCCTTTTTGCCATAGCGTTAAACAGTCAATACTTTTCTGCCTTGCCTCTGTTATCGACATCACAAGACAAAGCCCTAACGTTTGAGTTTGAGCGCGGCTATTCACACGCCACATCGCCACAAAGACTTTCTTTCCTTTGGGAGACACCCGAATGCCAAGCCCTTGGCTTTTACTGTCCATCACGGTGTAACTTTTAGGCTCTGCTTTTAATTGTGCAATGCTGCGCTGTGTGAATATCATCGTTTTCATAACGATAGCCCTCGCGCTAATTGACTTGATACTTTTTCAGCCGCTACATAAACATGCTCATTCGCTAAGTGGGCGTACCTCAACGTGGTACTGGCTTCACTGTGCCCTAATAATTGCCCTATCGTTAATAAGTGCTCCCCTGATTGCAGCGCAAAACTGGCGTAACTGTGGCGTAAATCATGGATATTCACATCCTCTAGCTCTGCATGGAAACGAAATCGTTTCCATGCACTGAGCACCGCCGCATAGCTAATAGGTACAGATGTCAAAGAGGGAAAAAACAGCACAGCATCATCACTGAGTTGTCTCGCTTGCTCTAATAACCCCATTGCTACATCAGAAAGATACACCGTTTTCGCCCCTGTTTTACTGTCAGTTAAATACAAATGTTCATGACGGTATTCTTGCTGACGAAGTAACCGAATTTCTGAGCATCGACACCCTGTGACGATTAGCAGACGAAACAAAATCACCATCAATGGCGGCTCTGCGCTGTTATCAAGTACAGACCATAAACGGTGCAGTTCATTTTTAGTGAGATAACGCATTCGCACATCATAGTTACGTTTTCGTAACCCTTTACAAGGGTTACTGTTATTCAGACGATAGCCATATTCTTGTGCTTGCTTCATCATGACCGACAACAACGCCAACGGGGTATGGTCTTTTCTTGATTGTTTCGATAACCAACGCTTAACCTGCGATGCATCAATGTCTTTCACATTACAGTGACCAAACTCAGGCACTAATTTGTTATTAAAAATACTTAAATTTAATTTTCCTGTTCGTGCTTGTTTCCAGTGTCTCGCGTAGCGTTTAAAAAACAACTCTCCATAGGTAATAAAATCAATATCAGTGATAATATGACCTTGTTGCGCGGCTTGCTTTTCAATCGCACAAGCGCGCGCCTCATCCATGGATATTGAGGTCGATTTACCTAAATGATACGAATGCCTTTCACCTTGATATTGGTAACGCACATGATAAGAAATAGCCCCTTTGGGCATCACTTTTATGTAAAAAGAAGGGATTGTTTTGTCAAAAAAGTATTGAGTTTGACCATTTGCCGCACATTGATTGACAAATTTTTGCGTTAATTTAATACGAGCCATAGTAAATTACGTCTCTTTTTTATGGCGATATTTTTGTGTCACTTTTTAATATAAATGACACAAAAATCTCATCCAACTTCAAAATGACGATTTATTTTCACTCGATAATTCAACACGTTAAATACAGACAACCACTTGTGCATAACTTTGTTATGCATGGGGTGTAGGCTTTTTTAGAACGGTATATTACGCCAAAACTGTAAATCTTATTTACGCCTGAATTTTTACTTGGTGGGGCTTTCTTGTGGTGCGAAAGCGGTATTTACGTGGAGACGCTCGCGCTATATTGATTATATACCCACAGAGTTACGTATAACGCAGCAAGCGCAGAGTTTACGATATATTCGTATAATCTACTCACGCATACAAAAAACTCAACCACGCGCAGCATAGGAAGAATTAACCCAATACAATGACCAGATCCAGAAACAAAAAAAGCCCGCACTAGGCGGGCTGAACTTACAACGAATAATTAATATTCAGAGGGTAATAGAAAGGTGGTTGCACTTCGATCTGATTCGGTAATGATCCAGATCTTAATATCATCGTAATGATATTCTGACATAATACGCCCTCCGTCATGTGTGCCCTCGTTATTAAGTGCGCTATCTTCTTCACAAGTAGAACCCCAATCACAAGAACGGTGACGATCTAAAAATGGGATGAGTTTTTCATGAACACCATTAACTAACTCGTCAATGCCTCGCGTAATGACAATGCGCCCTAGTCTAAATGGGGTCGGTTTAATTACTTCTTGACAAATATCGGTCATAATTTTATATTCCTTGATAGTGATTTAGAGGGGCTTAAAGAAAACTTTTGCTGAGATTCTTTAAGCCTTTTCTATTTATACGAAAGGTAGATTAATTAATTTACATTTCGCGGCCTTTGCAATTTGAAATGGTGTCATTCCTAATTGTCTTAATATATTGCATGAACATTTCGCACCCTCTTCTGTTTCACCTCCTTTTAAATACCTTTTTAAATCTTTAACGTGATAACTGATAACCAACTTATCAATATCATTATTACTTAACCGTTTTACTTCGTCGCTCATTTGAAAGCGTATGGCTGAATAGCCCATTTTTTTACTCCTTACTGGTTATTAAATTAATCAACGTCTTCTGTTTTCAATATATATTCATAGTGTGCTTGTATTTCCTCCTCGGTTATTTTGTAACTCGCTAACTTATCGACACAATCGCTTATATCGCCTGTATAAAAACATTCATGATTAAATAACTCACGGCGAATAATGGCTTTTTTACCGTGTTCATCTAGATCATTATTTACGCCCTCAATATTGATTTTTTCTAACTCTTCAATAAGCCTTTTCGCGTTCTCTTTTGGTACAACTAAACCAGCGACTAACGAAACATAATCCACGCCCTCAACTTTTGACTCTTCAAATTGTTGTTGAGAAAACGCGAAAAATGCGCCTGTTTCTTTAAATAGTGCCGTCTGTTTTTCTTGCGTGAAATCAGATAAATATTTCATGTTTTATTCCCTTGTAAAAATTAATAACGATGTAGATCTACACATGCATTTTCAGTGCATACGTAATTCAGTGGATTGAAATTTGAAACGGTTTTTTGCTCACGTTTTAGGCCGTGAATTTCACGTAAACGATTAATGATTTTTAATGCTCTTACGCTCTTTCTTTGCTCTAAAGAAATTTCATTTTTGGGAGAGCCTGCTCTTGCTTGGCTCGCTTTTGATCCTTTAGTGATTGTTGAGTTGATAGTGTTTGAATAAGTCATGGCTGCTTTTCCTATGGTTAAGTGTATTTTCATCTTCGTCGTCGCCTGACTGTCCGGCCTCCTATCATGGTTC
The DNA here is from genome assembly GCA_000953695.1 of Aliivibrio wodanis. GTDB lineage: Bacteria > Pseudomonadota > Gammaproteobacteria > Enterobacterales > Vibrionaceae > Aliivibrio > Aliivibrio wodanis. The sequence continues at coordinate 47,287 of LN554848.1, forward strand.
TACATTGCAATGGCGCAACGCGGCGAAGCGAACCATTGCAATGTAGGTTCTGATAGGAGACGGTTAACAGGAAGTAGCGAGGACGAGATGGAAATTCACGCATAGGAAATGCAATGACTTATGAGAATGCTATTGACGATTACAAGAACAAAGGATCAGAAGTGAAAGCTCTTGCTGTTGGCTCTGGCTTTTGATGTTGCGATAGGGATTGTCTATCAGGAACGTAGAGGCCGTTTAAGCTCTGCTTAAATACGGGATCACGTTATCGATAGGAGGAGCGAAGCGACGAAAAGCCTGTTAAATCGCCCTAGAGAAATAGATAAGATGAAGAAGAAAGAAGATCAATAGGAATAAGCACAATCAAATAAATGCTCAATAACGTCTGATTAAAAACACAAAAATACAGCCCTTAAACCCCTTACAAAAGCAGATAACTACCGCGTAGTTACCATCTTCGCTCTTAATCGCTTTTGACTCACAGCGAGCGTTAAAACGCTCTGTGTGTAGTGGTCTACATAATGGATAAGAAACGATTGTTTCTTATCCATTAAAAATAACATCAATCTAAATAAGCAATTTCCCAGAAACTACTGTTAAAATAAACGCTTACTGTAGAGGTTAAATTTTTAGACCTATGAGCTACGGCATATTTTTTATTATTGTACGTGAAGTGATGAATGTCATTTTTAACACTCAATACATCGATAAGATCAGGATCAACTTTTAAATGCAGAGCTAATGATTCAAGTTCATTATTGATAGCTGGAATATTAAACGGCAATTGTCGTTTACGCTTATTACTAACTACTTCTTTACTTTTACTCTGAGTCGCTTCTTTTTTAAATAGCCATTGATGCGCTTTTGTTGCTTGGCTTGCGGCTTTAAAAATGAACTTCTTATCACCACTCAAACGCTCTAACCAACTTGCAATATAACTTTCATGCTGCACCTCGCCCACAATACCCAGATCAGCACAGCAGAACGCTGCGCCCAATTCTGCGATCAATTCTTCAAACGCATAATCTTTTGAGCCAAAGATATTTTTTAAATTACGATCTAAACGGGTTTTGTGGCCTGTTGCGTGAACCAATTCATGCCATGCAGTCGCATAATAATCATAAGAAGAATTAAAACGCTCAACCATTGGCAACGTAATTTCATCATGTGTCGATGAATAAAAAGCCTGAACTCCACAATGATTGATTTTAATTTCAGTATTTTTAATCGCATCCTCTACATGGTTTAGCGTTACAAATTCGTTTTTCTCTCTCACTTCTACCACAGTAACCGCAGGCTTTTCGATGCCTTCCACTTGATCAAGATTAAACACAGTAAAGGTTTTTAGCATTGGAATACGTTCCATTTTTCCGTCGTCGTTTTCTTTTTCCCAATTTTTATAATAGATAATAGCGGTTCCTTTTTGGCCTTTAATGACGTTACCGCCTAGCTCAACGGCTTGGTTATAGGTCAACCAGTAAGGGCTTGTGAAACCCTTCATAACTGTTTCACTCCAAAGCAGTAAAATATTGACTCCTGAATAATTCGCTTTTGTTTTAAAATTCATTGGTAACATTGAGCATTCATTCGTTCTATCCCACGGACACGCCCACGGTTTAACCCCACTTTCTAATGCGGCAATAATGCGATCAGTCACCATTTGATAAATGTCTTTAGATACTTTTACGACTGCGCGTTTTTTTGTTGTTTTACGCTTTTTAACCATTTCAGATTTGGGAGAGCCTGCTCTTGCTTTAGTCGCTTCTGTTTCTTTAGTGATTGTTGAGTTGATAGTGTTTGAATGTGTCATGGCTGTTTTTCCTATGTTTAAGTGAGTTTTCATCTTCGTCTTCGCCTGACTGTCCGGCCTCCTATCATGGCTCTGTCTTGCAAGGGGCTAGCAGCCCTTAGCAACTTGTTGCTTTAGGGATGCAGCATGTATTTCCCTTGCAAGATAGGCTCTGATAGGAGACGGTTAACAGGAAGTAGCGAGGACGATATGAAAAATCACACATAGGGAAAGCAATGACGCAATGAAACCACTATCAGCGATTACAAGCACTTAGAAAGAGAAGAGAAAGCTCTTGATTTTGGCTCTGCCACTGGCTTTTGATGTTGCTTTTGCGTTGGGGAGAATGACGACAGGAACCCACTAGCCGTTGAAACTTGTTTCTTACGGATAGGGGTTATCGGAGGACGAGCGCAGCGAGGAAATGACCCTTTTGCGACAGCAAAAAACGCCCAGGATAAAGAGGGAAATAAAAACGATAATATTTGACAAAAAACAAAATAAGCCACATAAAAATCAATCAATTACACTAAGTTTCAGTTTCAATGATAATAGTTACTAAAGAGAAAGTCAGAATAAAACAGTGTTCATTATTCAGAAAAAAAACTGTACTAAATAGCTACACAGTAATAAAAAACTACGCATTATTTAATGCAGAATGCCGATAAATCCAAGACATAAAACGCCCTAAAAATAATGGTATAAAATGATAATCAAATGAAAAGCTAGGATAAGAGAAAGTGTTTAATGTAGAATGTCGGTGGGTGCTTTTGGCTATCAACCGAAAGCATGACAACAGTTTTGTGGACGGTAGATAAACAAAAACCCCGAAAGTTTAATTTTCATTAACTAACGAGGTTTAAGTGATGTATCCTGACAGAGCTGATCTTAGCCTCTATTTTGATAAGGGGCAAGTAAAATGCCGAAAAAATCCGCCTTAACGGGCTTGTTTGTTATTTGTTTAACGATCCTGTGTTTCACATGGATGGTAAGAGGTTCGCTTTGTGAGCTTCAAATCAAAAATGGGAGCGCGGTAATACAGGCAACACTTGCCTACGAAGCAGAGTAGAGCTGGACGGGTAGCAGAGTAAAGCTGCTACCCGATTTCAGACTGTGAGGTATAGGCCACAAGCACCCATGTTTTACTTCTTCTCTATTTTTATTTAGAAAAATAGACTTCTATTGACTTAAATCCTAATGATTTAACAAACGCACTTAAAATATCTAATCGCCACGTTCTTAGCTCATCAACACGGCCATGACGAACAGCATAACCAAGTTGATTTTTTTCATCGATACCAAATAGTGAAAACTTATTGTGTTCATTATTCGACTCTTGAGCAATAAGAGTGGTTATCGTCTTAGTCTCAACTAGACGCTTAAACTCACCTTCTTTGACACGACTAAATTTCATTATTTCTTACCAATTAAACATATCCCCATAATGTATTATACATATTGACGATATGTATTTTAGCTTACGCATGATTTACGGTGCAAGAATCAAGATTATAAAGTATAATCAACTCATATAAATAAAGGGGTTAATTATGGAATTTTCAATTGATTTTTATAAGCATTATATAAATGTGTATGAGAAAAACATTACCACGTTTGAACACATTTTAACTGATAGTGATTTGACTGATAGGTTGTATTATGAAAAAACTTATTATGAAATATTATCTAAGCTATATATTACTGAAAATGATGATATGTATGATTCTGCGCAGAATTTTATCTCAGAAATGAATAAAGACATACCAGACGATAAATGTAAGGACTTTCCATATCTACTTGGTCTGTTGAATGGATATTACAAAATTTTCTTGATTAAAATCAAATCAGCTGAAAAAGATATTTATATTAATGAAGCCATTGAATTTTTGCATGGTTACGCTATTGAACTGAATGATTTATATGATGAATTAGCAACGTGCAAAGAAGATTTTGATGTTATTCCGTATTCTTTAAGTACGAAAATTCACGATGAAATGGACATTCTTTATCAATCAATAAATCCAATTGCTGATAATTTGAAATCTTATTTTCTAACTTCTCGACATGGCGGTGCACGCCTAAACGCAGGAAGGAAGAAAGAAGAGCCAACACGTCAAATGAGAGTCCCTGAATCGTTATACACTTTGATTAACGATCTTAAAATTGCCTATAAAGATTTAACCGATGAAGATAAAGAAACTTGTCGTTCTTCACTTAAAGACATTTTTAAATAGATCAATCAACAAATATATGACATTAGGGTGCAGACCACAAGCACCCATGCTTTCACGCCTCAGAATCAAAAAAAACTTGCTGCAACAGGACGGGGGTTAGTTTACCCCGTCCTATTTCTAACAAATTTTTGGACAGACGTTATTTTCAGAAAATTGAATATTAGCAATTCATGAATAAAGGTACGGTAAGTCTATTAATTTGGTGTCCGGTGGTAGTAACAGTTCAAAGCAGCATTAATGGTGCATACGACAGAACCCAAAAAAAGCCGCTAAATTTTAGCGGCCTTTGTGGTTCGTGACACGGCTGTTATGGTAAATTAGCAAATCGTGTTGATGCGATTGTTATGTGAATTGCCTAATTGATCCCATGAGCCTTTTTAAAGCGTCTTACTTTTGTTCTCATATTTTTCATTGGTGACGATGTATTAAATTGGATCATTCGTCCTAACGTCCATTGCTCATACCACAGGATTTCATATAAAGCATAATTATCAAGGCTATTAATTAGATCTAAAATTTCTTTAGTTGTCGATTTAAACTCAAGCTGTAAATCAACGAAATCCCAGTTTTTATAATGAGCTTGGAAGCTTTGAGCTAATTCACCTAGTTGATTCCATTTATAACCGGTTTCAGGGAAATCTACAGGCTTTCCATCTGATTTTAGCTGATACCATTTAAGAACAAGCTTACCCCAACCTATTAAATATGAAAGAGTATCGCAAACACTAACTTTTGTATTTTTTACGTTTCCTTCAATTTCCAAATCACGAGATAACTCCGATGGAATAGATTGATAATCAACCAATAATTTAGATGAAATAGAGCTAATAGCATCAACTAACTCATCTTTATTTTTTGGGACTGAGGACATTTTAGACTCCATTCACATAACGCCTGCATAACACGTTTGCTACCATGCAGATTAAGCTCAAGTTTACCACTTAACACGGTAAACTCAAAGAAACCTAGAATGCCGAATGTAGCAAATCGTGTTGATGCGATTGTTAGCCAGATTATCACAGCATGTATCACGCTTGTTTATATTTGTTACTTTTTTCAGCACCTATATTCGTTGCTACTACATAAATATCGCTGCGCAATGAAGACCGAGATAAGTTGAATCCTTCTAGATAAGCTGAAAATATAAATACAGAATGAGGAACCCATTTTTTAACGGAAAATTCTACTTCATGCTTTAAAGTATATGAATCAGGCGTTCGTTTAATATTTTTTAATTTATTTCTCTTTGAAAGCCAATTACGACAAGGTTCAATCATATCAAAAAATTTAATTATCTCTTTTTCGAGGTTTTCTACTGATTCTGAGCAATCTATTGGGCCACATAGATCCCAGAGTTCATGAACCTTTTCAATTAGTTGCTTATCCATGGTTAATCCTTTTATTTTAATTCACTGATACAAAGTCAAAAGTTAATTCTATTGGGCTAACGCCTGCATAACACGTTTACTACTATGTAATTATACTCAAAATTGACGCCTTAAAACGAGAAACACCCGACAACCAGAGATGCCGAGTGTAGTAAATCGTGTTGATGCAATTGTTAGGCTCTACATTTCGTATAAGCTTAATCCCATAGATGCACCAATAATGTACCAAATTCTCTGCCAGAAAACATGAACTAGTTCACTGCCAACATATGAAGTTTCTTCATTACCATGACGTAGTAATTTACCGTTAGCCAAGTATTTGAAACTATAAGAGCCATGCTCTCTGTCACTTAATTCATCAGGAAGAACAGCACGAAGAGGTTTTATATATACAGGGTCATCAGCGATTAAAATAAACTCATCAAACAAGTGTGAGAAACTTTCCATATGCTCACCTAATTCTAATGTATACCATTCTTTTGAAACAGTATTAATTCTCACTTCACCCTTTTTATACTCTTTAATTGAACCATCTAAATGCTTTATTTCATGCTCATCTTCTGGTGGGTGGAAGACAAACGCTGTGATGAACGATTTTTCATGCAACCATTCAATCGCATGAGGAATGAGCTCATCAATGCTTACAGGCTTTAATGTTTTATCAGGATTTATCTTTTTAAAAAAAGAAAGTGCCTTAGCTGTTTCTCGATAGAGAAATGGGTAATCAATATACATTACACGGTATTTAGCAGGAGCTCTTTGCATTCGCTCTATGTATATTTCTCTAACTTCTGCAACGCATGATTGAGGGTTGCGATTTATTTCACGCCCAGTAAACCTAATTACCGTGTAGCCCGCTCTAGAAAGGTAGCGTTGTCTTATTGCATCTTTTTCTAATTGTTCTTTTGTTGAGTGGTATTCATGCCCATCTAATTCGATTATTAGCCGAGCGTCTTTTAAAATAAAATCAACGCGGAAACGACCATGTTTTTCTTTATCACCAAACCAATGCTCAGCTTCTATAGCATTTGCTAAGTCACCTAGTTCCTTACTAAATTCCTTCTCAATATATGATTGTCCTCTGTCCTTGTACCAACTAGGCGGAGTTTGGGGTTGACCTGGATATTTCATGTTTACCTCGATTCATGAGTGGGGCCTAACGCCTGCATAACACGTTTACTACTATGCAATTATACTTAATATTAACGCCTTAAAACGAGAAACACCCGGTAAACTGAGATTGCCGAGTGTAGTAAATCGTGTTGATGCATTTGTTATATCGAGAATGCTAACTTACTATTTTCTTTGACATATTGTAGCCAGAAATAGCAAAACCAACTTCTTGATACAGTTTTAACGCTCTTTGGTTTTGGTACGCAACTCGCAATTTTATTTGCTCAATACCAATCAATTTCAATTGTGACTCAAGAGCAGTAATTGCCAATTTCCCATAACCATTATTGCGGCAGTTTGGAAAAATGAAGAAATCATAAATAAAGGTCGATTTATCATTTTCGTTAATCGAGTGCCACAAATAGCCTACCAACTCTGAACCTGATTCAATACATAATAATTCATGGTCATTAGTTTCCAAACCATTAGGAAAACTACGAAGAAGATCCTGATTAGCCAATTCGAGCGCCCTATCCATTGAGTGACCATAGTTTTCAGCTATTTCACGGCTGTAATCATCAATGAAATAATCACAATACGCAGGGTATTCATTTGAGGTCATTGGTCTGAGCTGAATCATGTCTAATCCTTTAAAACGATGAACTTAAAAAAACGATATAACGCCTGCATAACACGTTTACTACTATGCAATTATACTTAAAATTGACGCCTTAAAATGAGAAACACCCGACAACCTGAGATGCCGAGTGTAGTAAATCGTGTTGATGCATTTGTTATAAGTACATCACACCGCAAAACCAAAGTGACTACCATCTGACATTTCAACATCAAGACGTAGCTTGCCACCCGTTGCTTCAATATATTTTTTTAATGATGACAATTTAATATCTTGCCCTACTTTTTCCATACCAGAAATAGTCGGTTGTTTTACACCCATAGCTAGAGCCAATTCATTCTGAGTTAAAGAAGCTCTTTCACGTAACTCTGCTAAATGAATGTTTAATAACATTTCTGTTGCCAACTCTTGAGCTTGAGCAACAACTTCTGGCTTTTCATTCGCCATTATTTCTTGAAGTGTACGTGCCATATTATTACCCTCTATTATTCAAATGAGCTTGAAATTCTTGATCTGCTATTGGGATCATCTGTTTGTAAAAACGTTTTTCATTACCGCCTTTGTTACCAGCACATAATAAAATACCTTTACGCTCAGGATCGAAAGCAAAAAATGCTCTCAATGGATCACCGTTACTTTGAACACGAAGCTCTTTCATATTTGTAAACTTCGAGCCATAAACAGTATCAGCGTAAGGTCTAGAAAGATGCGGACCTTTATTTTGAAGTAACAACATACCTGCGATCACATTTGCACGTTCTGAATCGTTTAGTGAATCAAACCATTCATCAAATGTATCCGTAGTAATAACTTCCCACATAATAATCCCCTACAACCTTAATATAGGCCACATATTATATAGGATCAAACCTATAATCAAGTATTGATGCAAATTTGTACTTATAACGCCTGCATAACACGTTTGCTACGATACAGACTTAGCTGAATTTTAACGCCTTAATCACTGAAACTAAAGGCAAACTGACAACGCCGAGTGTAGCAAATCGTGTTGATGCATTTGTTATATTAATTGATATCCACAACTCTAACAGAACTTTTACCCACAACGATCTCTTTATATTTAGTTCCTTTGGGCATCTTACTGATTACATATTGTCTCGACTCTTCACTCATTCGATAACCAAAAATAATTGATTTTATCCATTCAGGCTCATAACCAACTAAAACAAAGTTACTATTCCGTTCAATAACATGGTAATACTTTTGATCATTAAGCTGTAAACGGTACTCACTTTCGTACTCCCATTCTTTTAGCTTAATACGCAGTGCTTTCCACATATTTCTAGCAGGTTCATCATTTGAAATAATGTTAAAATGAGACTTAATTAAGTCAATGACCTTAAACGATGCAATATCACTTTCATAAGAAACCTTTTCTGCTTTAATTATTGATGAATCCCATTCAATGCAAAAACCTCTATGTGAACTAGCATAATGAGACCACATTAAATTATTTTCAGGATCATCAGTTACACAATAGAAAAGGTATTCATCAAACCTTTTTTCTAACTTTTCAACAAAATCGTTAATAAATTCATTTTCATTTTTCAAAAATACTGACTTAAATATAACCCTCTTTTTTCCTTTTATTTGAGGGATAAGTGCTTTCAATTCTTTGTGCGCAGGTTTGATAAAATCGACTTTTGAATCAAATAAATCATTAAAATTTTTTCGTCTAGAGAAAGTCACTTGATTACTTAATAAATTGATTAAAGAGTATTCATTTTCTAGATTTTTATCATCAGTTATAGGGCAATATTTATAAAAACTACTTTCCACTCAAAACTCCCTTTAAAAAAATTAATATAACATTTAAATATACGAACCTTATTCGTATAGTTTACCTGAAAATTGTGGTGTTCATTATGCACGTTACGTTAAATCAGTTCAGAACGCGCATGATCGTATAACGTACAAACAAGAAAAAGGTCACCTTTTGGGGCGACCTTTGCAATTCGTAGAACGGATGGTACGTTAAATTTCAATATTTTCAGTTTCGAGAATGCATATTTTTGGCGGTTGTTGTTTAATCGCAAATGCCATTTTGCTTTTTAATATCTCTCTTTGTTTTTTCTGTAATTTCTTCTTACGGATAAATTTTATTATTTTCATTTTTAGCCAACCGACATCATTTTGTTAAAAATAATAATTGAATTCTAAATTCAAAACTGTGATGCGCGAAATGCCCCTTATGTTAAATCTGTAAGTTAGCCTATAAAAACCACGCTTTCGCAGCCTCAGAAGCCTATAGTGCCGCCTTTAAGATATAAACAATACCGATATTAGCCAAAACACGGTTGAAAGTTTATGACACTTTCAGAGCGATTTACAAGGTAATAAAATTGAAATCAATTCCAAACAAAAATCACGTCATAACCTCCATTTTAACCACTCTCAGACACTAAATTATTTTCCATTCGATTAGTGGTATACTTAACTCAGTCAGTAGAGTGGGTCACTTTTCATGAGCAAGAAAAACACAACAACACCCCATGATGGGTTATTTAAAGTCTTTTTAACAACGCCTGATACCGCTAAAGATATGCTGGAAATACACTTACCGACGCATCTTAAAACGTTATGCGACTTATCAACATTGAAACTGGAATCAGGTTCGTTTTTAGAAGACGACTTACGTCCGTACTATTCAGATGTGCTCTACTCAATGAAAACAGAGGGGTTTGTTGCAAAAAATTTAGTATCAGCTCAAAATCCTTTCTTTCCCGATCTAATCGAGAGACTCAATGACCAATCCTGACTTTAAATGGAAACACTTTGCACCAGAAATTATACTTTGGTGTTTACGTTGGTATGGTTCAACACCAATGAGTTACGCAAATCTCAGTGATATGCTCGCAGAGCGAGGAATATCGGTTAATCGTTCCACTATTTATCGTTGGTTTATTGAATATTCCCCTAAATTACGTAAAAAGTTACGTCGTAATTATCAATTCATCAAAACCGACTCATCCTGGCAACTTGATGAAACTTACGTGAAAGTAAAAGGAAAATGGAACTATCTGTACCGAGCCATCAATAAACAAGGCGAAACCTTGGATTTTTATTTCTCTCACAAGAGAAATAAAGAAGCCGCTTATTAATTCCTTAGGCGTTGCTTACGATGCTATGGCCTAGAGCAGCAGCCTAAAACGTTAAATACAGATAAACATTCCTCATACGCCAATGCCATTGCACGATTAAAGGAAGAGGGACGACTCCGATCTGATGTTAAGCAACGGCAAGTTAAAACTCTCAACAATGGGATTGAATCCGATCATGCTCCCATTAAGAAGTTGATTGTGGCCACTGGTGGTTTCAAGCAAGAAAACGAGCTTGGTCAACCATTCAAGGATTTGAGTCTTTAAGAATGCTGAATAAGGGACAATTTGATTTCTGGTTACGCAATGATAAACGTAAAACGATAGCGCGGGAGAGATCCGCCTTTCTTAATCGCTTATTCAATGTTGAGGTCGTTTTTCAATAATAATGAGTCAATTGTAGGGCTTATTTACCCACTCAGATTATTTGCAACACCCCCAAAAATTCAACAAAAAGCCAATCTGACCATTGAAGTACGGATTTCTTTCGGCATGAATAATTTCTTCACGCCACTCCGCAGACTTAAGAAGCAAAAGACCCACCTCTCACCCCACTCTGAATGTATTTGGCACTTCAATGATCACACCTCCTTGCAATAGTAAGACTCTATCTGCAGATGCAATGGTTTCTGGGCGGTGAGCAATCATTAAAATTGGCAGACCAATATCTCTGAATGTTTGACAAACTAGTGATTCCGTGTGTATATCTAAGCTACTTGTTGCTTCATCTAGTATTAATAGTTCTGGCTTTTTATATAACGCACGCGCAATTAAAATTCTTTGTTTTTGTCCACCAGACAAGCTTGACCCCATCTCACCAACTAACGTGTGATATCCCATATTCAATCGTTCAATGTCATCATGTACACCTGCTTTTTGTGCACATTGAACTAACCATTCCTCATCTGACTTTGACCCAAAGAAAGTAATATTCTCGATAATTGAACCACTAAACAATTGATCCTCTTGCAATACTGAGCCGATACGCTGCCTCACCTCTTTCATTGAAAGAACTGAATTACCAAAGAATTTGATATGACCACCAGTAGGTTTGTAAATACCAAGCAATAATTTAGAAATTGTCGATTTGCCACATCCGGACGTACCAACCAAAGCAACTATCTCCCCTTGTTTGATTTTAAATGAAGCTTTATTCAATAGAAGAGGTTCATTTGTGCCATAAGAAAAAGATACGTTCGCAAAATCAATCAAATTATCACTAGCGAAAATGGGTTTAGATTGAGTAGTTGTAATTGCATAATCATTGTCTGTTTCTTTCTGAGTAAGTACAATATCTGCTAATCTCTCGTTGTAAACGGAGAGAATTTTGTACTCAAAATATTTATCTATTAATGAACTGATGCTACCCGAAAAACGTCCTTGATATGACAGAAACGCAACGAGCATACCAATCGTAAATTGTTCGTTTAACACTAAATTTGCACCAAACCAAAGTACAGAAGCTGACACCAAACTGATAATTGTGGTGTTTATCGTGTTATAAATTATGGTCAGCTTGAATTCATGTAATTGTGCATTACGCCTATTGATATTTAAATTACGCCATGCAGATTCCCGCCAAGGTAGTGTTCCATTGACTCGAAGGCTTAATACTCCTCTTACTGTTTCTATGAAGTAACTTTCTTCTTTCGTATTTGCTTCCCAAGTGTTTTCTTCTGCTCTTTTGAACGATCCAAACCATGCAAAACGTAAGCACACATAAATAATTGCGGCAATAATAGTGATAACGGAAAGAGTTGGACTATACAGCAGCATTACCATTAGCGTACCGACTACTAAAACAAGGTCAAGTAAGGCTTGAATGATGCTAGTTGTTAACGTGTTTTGTATTACATTGATTGCTGAAAATTTAGCACTAATGCTACCGATATCTCGTTTCTCAAACCATTCAATAGGCAACCGGAACAGGTGATGAAAAACATTCGCAGTCCACTGCGTGTTGAAATTAACTGATAGTGTTACTGTTGCCCACTCTTTTGCTAAACCAATTAAAGTTTGTGTCGCTGTTATTAGAAGAATAGCAAGAATGATAAGCACGAGTAAATTTTCATCATAACCAACTAATACCTCGTCAATAACAATCTGATTAAGCATTGGAAGTAGTAAAGCGATGGCTTCAAGAACCAAAGCAAAAGCAAAAATTTTAATTAGTGAAGATTTTAAACCTATTGTATTACCGACTAGTTCAGACAGCTTTATTTTGTTTTTTTCATCTAATTTTTTAAAGTCGTGAGTTGGAGTTAATTCGAGTGCAATACCTGTAAAGTGCTTATTTACATCGGCAAGGCTTAACTGAGTTACACCATTTGCTGGATCATGAATAACAACTTTATTTCCTTTTATTGAGTTAAGAACTACAAAATGGTTTAAATTCCAGTGAAGTATGCAAGGAGTGCTCAATTGGTGTAGTTCATCTAAATCCAATCTTACCGCTCTACCAGAGAGTTTCAGTAGTTCTGCGCACTCAATAAGACGCGAAAACGACATGCCATGTTGCGTTATGCCAAATTTGGCTCGTAAATTCCTCAAGCTTATTTTATATCCATGCCAATCTGAGATCATGGCAAGACAAGCAACACCGCATTCTGCATTTTCTGTTTGGCGGATTAAAGTAAGTTTTTTTTCCACCCCCAATCCAGCTGGTTGATGACCTCCATGGACTAAATCTTCCCTTTGATTGTATATAATGGTTCAAGTATCCACTCATAAATTTTACGAGAATCAAGCTCAACATCAGCAACAACTGTCATTCCTGATACAAAATGTTCTTCTTGTCCGTAAACTGTGATCGTTGGCTTGGAAAGTTCAACCTTAACTTGATACAGCCCCTCAATAGCTACACTTTTAATTAAATCTCGATTTGGAATCATATCTGGCGCAACCGATGATTTAGATACGCTAGTTATTATGCCTGTTTGAACTCCAAATTTTTCGTGAGGAAAGGCGTCAAATCTTAGTTTTACTTTTTGTCCTATTCTCATAAAACCAATACTTTTGCTAGGAGCATACAGTTCAACAAACGCTCTCTTACTCTCCGGAATAATAACTAATAAGGGTTGACCATTTATCACTGAATGTCCTTTCTCCGTAAGTATTGATGCAATGACACCTTTAATGGGGGACATGATTTGATTATCACTCTCATATAAAAACTCTACTTTATTTTGGTTGATAGTTTCTAATTGTCTATCGATATCTTTCAGGGTAAGATTTAAATTAATATCAATATTTCTTTTTTTAGTAATAAGATTTTGCTTCTCTCTTAATAGTTTTTTAAGATTTAACTTATGAGTTTGCGTTTGTGATTCTTTAGCAAGCAGGTCAAGCTGTTGTTTTTGAAAATCAATCTCTGACATAAATTTATTATTAAGTAGAGTTTTCTGCTTGTTAACTAATTTTTGAGTGAGTTCTAATTCATGGTACGACAATGTAAGCACATAATTTAATATGTTGATCTCTGAATCTAATCGGCTTATATCTTCAGTTAAAGACTGTTGATCGAACTCTGATTTTTCTGATTCTTGTTGCCTACGTTCAAGTAATAGTTGATATTGGTTCTTGATTGAAGTAAGTATTCGCTTTTTTACCCCTATACCTGTTCCATCAAATCGTTCGGTTTTTATTCTGTATAGAGGGGCCATTATTTCTACATGCTCCCCTTCCTTTACGAATAAGTTTTCAACATAGCCAGAGTTATTTGCTTGTACCTTAACCATCCCCCCTAGTGGACTAACAATACCTACGAGGGTTTCCCGCTTTGTATATTCTGCAAAAGTAATGAAAGCGATTATAGCGACTAATACAAAGATTGACAGCCCAAGGTTTATATTTTGATTGAAAGATATATTGAGTAAAATACTACCTTCATTACCTGACTTTTGCGCTTCGAAATATCCCGGTCGATAAAGATTTTTCCTTTGTGCAAGCATAACTTTAAGTTTCTCGTTCATATAAATATTATGCGCTAATCTTAAATATAACATCTTGAATAATCTAAAATCGACAAAAAATATAAAAATACAGGTAGACTACAACAAATATAATATACCTGTATGTTATTTAATATAATAACTTATTCTTATTGGTTGTTTTATGATCATTCATTAACTGTGAATTAATAGCCTTATTGAAGAGCTATAAATATGACAGAAATAGTAATATTCAAAAACAAGCTTTAATTATGCCCACCAGGTCCCATGCTAAAGCAGCCACCGGAGTACATACTCCCAAAACTTGTCATTACTCCTGCAGTGGCAGCACTAGCAGGAGAACTACGAGACCCTAAGCTAACATTAGCAGCCGCAAGTCCATCATTGATCGCACTTGTCAGGCATGCAACTGAAGGGTTATTGGTTAGATCTGAATTACTATGACGTCCACCATTGTTGTAAGATGGGTAGTTACTACTTCCATTACTACCACTATAGCTCCCCCCACCATAACCAGCCGGAGCACCACTACCTTCACCTCCACCATCGACCATTAAAATTTCAGACTCTGTTAAGCAGAACATAAATGTTTCCTTCTTTAGTATAAAAAATTACATATTTTGGTACACATTAATGAAATCACTAATTGATTTATCATCAATAGTAGTGTTGTTAATCATTTTTAAAGTTTGATTAATAATATATTTTTGCGAAAACTTTTCATTCCTTAAATGAAAAACTGCATTTTTATCTACATACATATCCATTTTATTTGCCAACCTTACTATGTCTTCCATTAAATCTAATCGATTCCAATTGGTTTCTGATTGATTTTGAAGTGCAACTTTAAATGAGTTAACCTTAATGAAATCTGATTTTTTTATTCTCAATATGTTAGATAACAATACATTTTCAAAATATGAAAGGTTCTCTATAAATGTGGTTGTTAATAAATTTAAGTGGTGATCACTTATTTTTTCTTTATTATATTTATTAATAAAGAAAATTAAATTATGTAACCACTTTACAATCAATTTATGGTCATCCCAAACGCCATAGTTTTCATGGCCATACCTATAGTTTGAAAAGTTTGGTACCGCACTTATAGTGCCAAAATCAATGAACTTAGTATCAAGGCAAATGTTTGAACTAGTTAATGAGCGATGTGGTATGCCTAAAATTCTTGATGCCGCGATTTGTTCTGCTAATTTTATCAAAAAATGAGATAAAGCATTTTGTAGTGGCTCTTCAATATGTAGTTTATTAACTATTAAATTATCTTTCAAAAGGTGTATAGCCTTTTTTACTCTTAGTGTATCGTTATCGCGTAAGTACTGGTATTCATACTTTGGAAAGAAAAAAGGAGCTCTTACAAAATGTGCAGGTCTAATTGAAACCTGTCTAATAGCTAAGACACAAGGAAGATCTCTTGGCTCAGGTAAACCATAAAAACTTCTTATAGCTGTGTTTGTGTTAATTATGGCCAATGTCCGAACAGCTCCATAAGGTAAGTTTTTATGGCACACTTCTCCCCATATGGCTTCGTTTACAGCTTCTAGAATACATAATTTTCCATGTGAATGATGTTCATCCATTTGCAAACTAACAAGGGGATTAGCTCCGATTCCTTTTATTTGAAAATTACCATTGCTACCGCATCTGGCTCCGCCACCATTACAAATCTCATATCTAGAGCCATAACGATCTGCCAAAAAAAATTTACTGTCATTTGTAAATATATTTATATTATTTGTATATTCTTTAGTTACATATGAAAAATTATCTAAAATTTCAGACTCTACTTTAGATTCGTCTATATTTAATTCCTTGACTAAACTTTTATTATACCAAATTATACTGGTTTTTTTTAATTTATATGTTTTAAAGCGTACGAAACTGGTTTCACTTAGTTCCTTTTCTAGTAATAACGTATTTTTAGCATTAGGTTCTTTAAATGTTTTAATCATTTTATAAATGGCCAATTTTTATAGGTTTATTTGATATATCTCTAATGCAATATGAACAAGAATTAACATATGACTTTATATATTTAAACAACCGATACGTATCTCTAATATTTTTTTAGAATAATGTAAATCAAGATAATCAATAATTATCAAATTTCTACCTTCATTCCATTCTGTTGGGTGTAAATAAAATCGATTGGATGTGTGATATCGACTTAATGTATCATCATCCACCCAAGCCCATAAAATAAAACCCGATTTTACAACTCCATCTTCGGTATAAAATAATTTATATTGCCCATGGAGAATTGCTGGTTTAACCCAATGTAAAAAGGATTTTATATCAATATCATAATATTGATTACTTCTAGCGCAAAGTTCTATAAAAGCACCTATTACCCAATTCATGTCATCCCCTACATGAATATATGGTGTGTTTTGAGATATAATTTTATTTAGTTGACTTAGAGTCTTCATTATGCGGCCATCACTCTCACAGAGTATACGTATTTATTAGTGTTAATTTGATATAGATCTTGTTTTATTTTAAGTCCAAGATAATAAATAGTAATGGCATAACCACCGCTGAACTTATATTCCATAACATATGAGAAATAAAGACAGAAAGGAAAGCATAAATATTACCACATCTCATTCGTACATATTCGTATGTTAAAGCTAGAGCAAGTCCAGTTGCCAATACTATAATTGCGTTTATAGTAGAATTACCTAGGTGACACAAAGAAAATATAGTAGCTGAACCTACAATTGAGAATGTTGGGCTTCCTTTTGCGTGACGAAGGAGCGTTTGTATAAAACATTGAAATATTAGAGTCTCAGTAAATGGTGCATCAATTAATAAAAAAATAACACAGAAAAAACTTTATCATCACTAGTCTCAAGAAGTATATTACCAAAGCCCTTGAGAAGGAAATAATCAAAAAAAGAAAGATTAATGCCCATAGAAATGCTAACCCGTAAACACGAATAAAAAACGTTTTTCTATTTAATTCTAACGTAGAGTAAATTAAACAATTCATCCGGCCAATCAAATAAAACCTCCATATTTAGTACTAATTAAGTATACAATCCCTCATGGAAAATAGATGATAAATATATAACTTTAAACTTACTTTAATAGTCAGAAAAATTATAAAATCAACTATAAATCTGTAAGTAACATATCAATAACAGCTATTTAATCCATATACTTCAACATAAATATCAGTGAATTTTTATAGCTAATAATTAATCATAATATATTTACGCAAAATGTGACGTATAATACATTTACTTATTCCTATATGAAAAATAAGATTTCAAATATAGAAATAAAGCTCGAGGCTTCTGCGTTTCTTATTGGAATCAGGGCAAGAACGTGAACGTTTTTTGAACAAAAAAAGATCGATTTGACGATCACATTTACCTGTGATCTTATACTCGGTTCTGTCGCATGGAAAGGAACTAAACAGGCATGTTAATGCTCAAAGTTTTGCTTTTAATCATAACTAGAGAATTACGGTTCTGTCGCAAAGTTTAGGTTAAGTACAAACGTGCCGAATTCTAGACAAAATTACGCAGCGAGCGCATAAAAGCGCCCCCAAACTGGCAAACTTAAATCTCCAACTTGCCCACGTTTAATTTGGGTCCAGACCTCTTGGCCTGACATGGTAGCTATTGCGCCCTCTACCGACTTCCAACCCAGCGCCTGATACATCTTTTGTTTGATAGGTCGATGGCTTTGCTCAACTATATTGTTGAGGTATTTCACATCGACAATTTCTATTAAATTCAACATGAAAACAACGCTTAGCCATAAGCTGATATTCATATTGTGTAAGGCTAAAGCATTAGCACCACTCTTATCTATAACCACTTTATTTGGCAGACCATTAGTATTAATTGCCTTACGTAGAAAGGCTTTTGCAGCTTTTTCATCACGTTCTTTGCTCAAGTAAAAATCAACGATGTCACCAAATTTATCAACAGCTCGATAGTAATACCACCATTCACCTTTAATTTTGATATAGGTTTCATCCATACGCCATGATGGGGATACTTTACGTTTTAATTGACGTGCGTTCTGCTCTAGCATAGGAGCAAAAGTAATAACCCAGCGGTTTACAGTGGAATGGTCAATAGCATTGCCACGCTCAGTGAAAATATCTTCAATATCACGAGTACTGAGTTTATATGATACGTAATAGCGTACAGCTTGAAGAATTATATCTGAAGGGTATTGGTAGCCAGAAAAGTCCATGTAATTCTCTAGTTATGATTAAAAGCAAAACTTTGAGCATTAACATGCCTGTTTAGTTCCTTTCCATGCGACAGAACCCAATTTTAGATTAGGAGACCCCGTTTTTTTTCTACTTCCTAATGGTTCTAAAGTATGCGGTATTGTGATTAAGAAAAATCAAAAAACGATCTCTGTTTTAGATGATTCAGGAAATAGTTGGAATGTTCCTCCCATGCATTTAGTGTCTCAAGGGACTGAAAATGTGTTTGATGTGAATTGGGAAAAGAACGTAAAATCTAAATAACGATATGAGTTTGAATATCTAAACTCGATCTTCATTGTATATTTTAACTATTCGTATCACGGTTCTTGCTGTTACCCCTACCAACTTCGCTGTTGCATTGACACTTAGCTGATTATGAACACGAAGTTGGATTATTTTTTCATGCATATCTAAATCAGGTCTTCGGCCTCTGTAAAAACCTTCCACCTTGGCTCTTTCAATACCTTGCTCCTGACGTCTTCGTCTATCCTGATAATCTTTTCGTGCTATGGCCGCCAGCATGTCTAACATCATATTATTGATTGCTCTGAACATGGCTGATGTAAAATCATCATTATGATGTTTCATTAGTACAGTGTGACTGGTTGGTAAATCCAAGCTGATCACTTTTAATTGTTTTTTATTGATTAATGCTTTTAGTGTTTCCCAATCTTCATCGTTTAGACGAGAAAGCCGATCAACCTGCTCAATAAGGATAGCATCGCCTTTTTCTGCATCTTTAAGTAATCGCATTAATTCAGGTCTTTGCAGTGATGCGCCAGAAACGTTTTCAATATACCAACCAGCAATACGAGCACCTTTATCTTCCGCAAAAGACTTTAAGCTGTCTTGTGCTCTTTTTGCATCTTGTTCTTTGGTTGATGCTCTTAGGTAGCCAAATATGTACATGAATTGAACCTAGGTGTCATTAAAGTAATGATCTAATATTACGTGACAAAAAGGTAATGACAAAGGGGTTTTGGGGTTAAAATTCACACTATGACATTAGGGTGTACCCTAATGTCACTTATGGGTAGAGCAATAATAGCGAGTTTGATTCTCGGGTAAAGTTCGTTTTTATTTATGGCGATAATTTAAATAAAAATATTTTCAACATCTTCACATTCAGTTCACGTTATCTACATTATTATGCTGCCATAAACTTTTAGAGAATAAACCTCATGAAAAAACTACTTTTATTAAGCGTTATTGGTCTTACTTTAGCTGGCTGCGGTGGAAGCGATGACAATACAGAACCAACGCCTATGGCTAATCCATCTTCAGTGATTGGCACGGTAGATTCAGTTAATAGTGAAAGTAATACCGTTACCGTTAATGGTTATTCATATCAGATAGCTAACGTAACTTATGGCTCAACCTCTCTGCCTACCACTTACCTTCAACCAAATATGATGGTACAAATTGGCTCAAATATCAGTAGAAGTACCGCTGTTAATGTTCAATTAGAACCTACTATGATAGGTATTATTAGAATTATTGATGCAAACACGTTTTCTTTGAATGGCGCAACCCTTACCTTTAATGGGTTAAGTTCTGAAATTGAAAATGGTGATAGAGTGATGGTTTCCTCGCTCCCTACTGCGAATGCGGGTTACAAAGTGCTTTCTGTTGTTAAATTTGATATTGAATTCGGCGAACCTGACGAAATTGAAGGCCGTATTTCTAACATTAATGTGAATACAAAAACATTCACGTTAGGGGCTAACGTAAATGTTCAATATGATGAACGCATTATCAACCTTCAAATTGGGCAGTGGGTTGAAGTAGAAGGTGCAATGCAAGGTAATGATTTTGTTGCGTCAAAGGTTGAAGTAGAAAATTATGACTATTTTAACGGCGATAATGAAGTAGAGGGTATCGTTACTTGGGTAGCAAAAGACCAGAGCGAATTTACACTTAATTACCGTGGTTCATTTGTCGTTGATAATACAACTCGTTTTGAAGATGGTCTTAAAGCACATCTAAAACAAGGTGTTGAAGTTGAAGTTAGATCTAGAATGAACGCAGGCAAACGTATTGCAACTATCGTTGAGTTTGATGATATGGATTCAGACCAAGATAATGAATGGGATGGTAAGGAGTTTGAGTGCGAAGGCTTGGTGTCTAATCTTGACCAAGATGGTAGAACATTTACCATGACTCGATGTGAAAATGGTTTTGATCAAGTTATACCAAACAGAACGGTTACTATTGACGCACAGACTCGTTTTGATGGCATACTTGAGCAAAATATTACAAATGGTATTCATATCGAAGTTGAAGGTTTTATCATTGGTGATCAAAATATTGCCAGTGAAGTAGAATACGAATTTAATTAAGATAAAATATCAATGTTAAACATTGATGTTCAGCCTCGTTCTACGAATTGCAAAGGCCGCTAAAATTTAGCGGCCTTTTTTGTTGCTTGTGATCACGTTTTAATTAAAATATCGCTAAAATGAGTCATAACTTTATTGTCATATGCCAATTGGGTAGACCCTAATGTCATAGGGTTAATAATTATGACATTCTATTTTGTGATGGTAATTACATCATCGGAAAAAGCGATTGATATGCATAGTTTTAATCGTTATTTAGAATTGAATTACTATGCTATAAGGTAACGGAAATTTAATATTAAGGATAATTTCATGATGAATAAACTTTTATTTTCTACTTTATTTTTAGCATCAATGGTAGTGAACGCATCTAATATTTCAGTTGATATGAAGGATTTAGATTCAGGTAAAACGGTAGGCTCTATATTAATAGAACAAAATGAATATGGTGTTGTTTTTACACCTAATTTATCAGGATTACCAAGTGGTTTGCATGGTTTTCATATTCACGAAAATAATTCATGTGATACAGCTGAAAAAAATGGCAAAACGATTTTAGGTGGAGCCGCTGGTGGCCATTATGATCCGATGAAGACTGGCCGACATGGTTTTCCATGGTCTAACGATAATCATTTAGGTGATTTACCACCGTTGTATATCAGTATGAATGGGAATGCTGTTCAGCCTGTATTAGCTCCTCGAATTACACTTCCCAACCTATCTGGTCGATCTTTAATGATCCATGCTGGTGGCGACAACCATTCTGATCATCCTAAAACGTTAGGGGGTGGAGGTACTCGTTTAGTTTGCGGTGTAATTAAATAATCTAAGTACCTACAAAGAAGTTGTCGGGAGTTTAAGTTCTATAATTTTACATTATATCAATCACTTAAGTGTGGATAACTTTTCCGTTAGTACTTAACAAGGTATTAAAGCGTCAAGCTTAATTGTTTATAATGTTCGTCTTACAAATAACAAAGGCCGCTAAAATTTAGCGGCCTTTTTGTTGTTCGTGCTCACGTTTTAATTCAAATATCGCTAAAATTAGTCATAACTTCATTGTCATGCGACATTAAGGCAAACCCTAATGTCACCTACTTTCTAAATCACAAAAAAAGAGCGAACATCGTTCGCCCTTTAATTTTTACATATCCCCAAAATGTGCGTTACATTATGACGGAATGTATTAATGAGAAATAAGTTCTAATTCACGAGAGCTAAATCCAGTCGCTTTCATGATTGCGGCTTTATCTACGCCTGATTGTAGTAAGTTTCGTGCCATTTCTTTTAATGCTTCTTGACGACCTTCTTGATGGCCTTCTTGACGGCCTTCTTGACGGCCTTGTTGAAGTCCTTTTTGTTCGCCTTGTAAAATTAGTTGCTCTGCTATTGTCATTAGTGTGCCCTCATGTTTTGGTACTTGATGCGCCAACTCTTCCAATAACGTATTTACGTTCTGGCTTTCCCCTACCGTAACTAAGTATTCAATCAGGGTTCGGACTTGGCTATCTGTGTGGTAGTCATTTAATAATAAGATGGCTAACGATTCAAGAATATCATTGATGTCTTTCTGGTAAATGTGTTTCTGAACCAGCTCTAATAACGCAATACGTTTGTGCTGCATTATCTCGCTGTCCGCCATTACCGTCACATCCACCAATGGAAAATCATTGTTATAGAGTGCTTTCGCCATTTCTGGTTTAGTAAAACAATCCAACCAATTCATGCTGTATGGATAAGGTGACGTCTTGCCGTGATAGAACAGTAGTGGAACAACCAATGGCAATTCTTTGTTTCCAGCGTCAAGATGCTTTTGCATTGCTGCAATAGCATATCGGAACATCCGAAAGGCCATGTGCTCGTCAGGGCTACTTTGATGTTCAATGAGAGCATAAATATAGCCGTCACCACACTCTGTCTTCATTGAGTAAAGCACGTCTGAATAGTACGGACGTAAGTCGTCTTCTAAAAACGAACCTGATTCTAGTTTCAATGTTGATAAGTCGCATAATGTTTTAAGATGCGTTGGTAAGTGTATTTCCAACATATCTTTAGCGGTATCAGCCTTGCTTAAAAAGGCCTTAAACAACCCATCATGGGGTGTTGTTGTGTTTTTCTTACTCATGAAAAGTGATCCACTCTACTGATTGACTTAAGTATACCACTAATCGAATGGAAAATAATTTAGTCTCTGAGAGTGGTTAAAATGGAGATTATGACGTGATTTTTGTTTGAGATTGATTTCAATTTTATTACCCTGTAAATCGCTCTGAAAGTGTCATAAACTTTCAAACGTGTTTTGGGGTGTATCGGTGTGGTTTATATCGAAAAAGTGGCGCTGTGGGCTTCTGAGGCTGCGAAAGCATGGTTTTTATAGGCTAACTTACGGATTTAACATAAGGGGCATATCGCGCACAGGGAAATCCACCTTTTGCTCGTAATTACGCTTTAATTCTAATTTTCAGTAAACGTCATGAATCAATGCGTCATATTCAAGTAGACTCATAGAAATTAATGTTTATAAGGTAACAACACTATGATTTTATACAAATATGTATCGTTGATATCAGCTATTGAAATAATCAAGAACCGTTCTTTAGGATTTACTTGTCTAGAAGATCTTAATGACCCGTTTGAAGGAACAAATTTTGGTTTTAGTGATGTAGGTGATGTATCCCCTAGAAGTGCAACGAATGCATTTAAAAGTAACTTTTCTAGAAAGTACTCTGTGTTATCCCTTACTCGTAATCCTCTTAATCCATTGATGTGGTCGCATTATGGCGACTCATATAAAGGAATTGTTATTGGTATTGATGTTGATATTGCTAATTTAACGTCAGAAAGTGAGTTTATCATCCCTGCTCATATGGGGGAGATTAGCTATGTTGCCACTAAAAATAGAGATTTAAATGGTGTTCCTTCTGTCCAGCACTTAAATAGTATTAAAAAAGAGTTGGAGTTTAAAAATGAAATTCAAAATAATCTAAAGCAAGCTTTCTTATATAAAGCTATTGAGTGGGGTTATGAAGAAGAAATAAGGGTTATAAAGTCATTATTAAGCTTTAATTATTCTTATCATGGTACGCATGACGAGGTAATTAATGATTGTTGGGATAAGCGTAGACTTTCATCTTTAGGGCAGCCGTTGTTTTGTTTCAAAATTCCTATTAATTCAATAAAAGAAATCTATCTTGGTGAAAAGATAGATAGAAACAGATGTAGAACAAATAACGGTCAGGATGAAGAAAAATTTCAGGAAAACCTCAAATTTATTAAGTCACAAGATTGTCCAATTTATGTATGTGAGGCTGATGTTTCTAGTTGGAAGCTGAAAGCTCGCTTATTAGATAGTTGTTTTCGATAAACGCTATAGTACGCATAAAGTGCTTTTTTGTTAAATACCGTCCATTGCGGTGATTTACCATAACAGCCGTAATGCGCCTGAATGAATGATCGTTCATTTTGCATAACGAACAGCAAAGGCCGCTAAAATTTAGCGGCTTTTTTTTGTTGCTACAGATCTCGTTTTAACTCAAATTTCGCTAAAATGAGTCATAACTTCATTGTCATGTGCCAATTGGGTAAACCCTAATGTCACCTACTTTCTAAATCACACAAAAAGAGCGAACACCGTTCGCCCTTTAATCTTACATATCCTCAAAATGTACACTGCATTACGACAGAATGTATTAATGTGAAAGAATTTCTAATTCACGAGAGTTAAATCCTGTCGCTTTCATGATAGCGTCTTTATCTACGCCTGATTGCAATAAATTACGTGCCATTTCATTTTTGGCTTGTAGGAGTTGTTCTTCACCTTGCTGTAATCCTTGCTGTAATCCTTTTTGAATCCCTTTTTGCTCGCCTTGCAAAATTAGTTGCTCTGCTATTGTCATTAGTGTGCCCTCATGTTTTGGTACTTGATGCGCCAACTCTTCCAATAACGTATTCACGTTCTGAGTTTCCCCTACCGTTACTAAGTATTCAATCAGGGTTCGGACTTGGCTGTCTGTATGGTAGTCATTTAATAATAAGATGGCTAACGATTCAAGAATATCATTGATGTCTTTTTGGTAAATGTGTTTCTGGACTAGCTCTAATAGTGCAATGCGCTTGTGCTGCATTATCTCACTGTCATCCACTCTTTTTGGTATTGGAAACCAGAACAATTCATAAATAAGGGTCTAAAATAAGAAACATTGAGCTTTGAGAGCTAATTTTGAGAAAAGTTGCAATATAGATGCGACAGAACCCCGTTTTTCGAGTTCTTCTTTACGTTTTGAGGATAGGCATATTTTCATGTCGCCTAGCATGATCTTCGAGCCCAAAAAAAGCAAGGATCTTCAATGGTCACGGGTATATAATATATTTAAATGCAGAAAGGCCACTAAATCTAGTGGCCTTTTTTATGTGGTTCATGCGCGTTCTGAACTAATTTAACGTAATGGGCATAATAAATCCCCGTTTTTAATCAAGTGTTCATTATTTTTGAATGAACCTAAAAGTGATACAGCTGAAGATGGTATTTACCTCGCTTGAGCTAATATACTTAGCTAGAACTTAAGATTCAGGCCAGCAAAGAACACATCGGATTCGAAATCATTGGCTAAGATAAATTTACGGTATTCGACATTGAAGCCGATTGTGCTAAAGGCAACAACCTCAGCCCCAAGTCCATAATATGGATTGAGGCCCTTGTGAGATACTGTTCTCTCTGCCTGACCCGTTGGGGTAAAGGTTTTCTCAACGTTTGAGTAGTTGGCACCACCTAGCGCATAGATATTGAAAAACGAAACAGGATAAAGACTGGCTTTGAGGCCGAGGTAGCCTGTAGAGTACTTCACTTGCTGTTTAGATTGGTCAAAAGCGGTGGAAATAATATTACTAGTCATACCATCGATTCCTGCATAACCAATCTCTGTAGAGAAATTAGGATGAAACTGGTAAGAATAGTCAATTTTACTAGCGAAACCTGAGTCAGTAAAATCATTTGCTCCTTCAGTGCCGCCATAACCAATCCCAACGCCAATTTGATGGTTTGCAGCGTAGACACTAGAAGAAATAAGGAATAATAAAGGTAAGAAACGTGTTTTCATAGTGAGTTCTATTCAATAGTTATAATGTACACTTATTAACGGAAATTACCGTCATAAGCATGAGTATTTTTATCAGTGTGTTACGATAAAAAATTGTCTTCCAATGAACCCTAAAAATATGATGGTCTTTATAGGGTAACTTACGGATTTAATATAATGGGCATATCGCACATCTAGTTTGTGGACTAACAAAATTATTAAGGTTTAAAAAATTAATATCATTACATTTATATTTTTTACACTTAATCATTAGTATTTACGTTATAATAACGCAGATAAATAACTTAATGATCAATCAGTCAAATGTAAAGGTATATAAGATTATTTAAAGGATAGGAATCACGGCAAGATCATTATAAATTGAACTTTAATCAGAAGCAGTGATCAGATCAGTACACTCTACTTTTGGTAATTGTTAATGACACCCACTTTCCTTAAACACTTCGACCCGATAACTGACCCTCGCATTGAACGTTGTAAAAAACATGATTTACTCGACATCCTTTTGCTTGCTATCTGTGCCGTAATATCTGGTGCAGAAGGGTGGGAAAATATTGAGGATTTTGGGCACCTCAAGCTAGATTGGTTAAGACGATACGCCCCATTTAAAGCGGGAATACCCAAGCATGATGCTATCGCTAGAGTTATTTGGTTCTGTCGCAAAGTTTTGGTGAAGTATAAACGTGCCGAATTCCAGGCACGATTATGCAGCGAGCGCATAAAAGCGCTCCCATACTGGCAACGAGTCATCTCCCATAATCTGCCCTCGTTATTATCATCGTCCATGTTTCTTGCCCTGCCATTGTAGCTAAAGCACCGGCTTCTGATTTCCAACCTAATGCCTGAACCATCTTCTGTTTTATTGGACGGTGGCTTTGCTCAACAATGTTATTGAGATATTTAATATCGACAATATCTATTAAATTCAACATTAAAACGCCTGAAAACCATAGCAATGTATTGATATGATGCAAAGCTAACGCATTAGCACCACTCTTATCTATGACCACTTTATGAGGTAACCCATTACTGCCAATCGCTTTCCTTAAGAAAGCTCTCGCTGCATTCTAATCACGCGCTTTACTTAAATAGAAATCAACAATATCCCCGCTCTTATCAATAGCACGATAGTAATACCACCATTCCCCTTTAATTTTGATGTAAGTTTCATCAATTCGCCATGAATCAGAGACAGCACGTTTTTCTGTCTCGCCTTCATTTCAATTTGCGGAGCAAATCGAATAACCCAACGATTGTAGGTTGAATGGTCAGCGTCAATACCTCGCTCAGTAAATATTTCTTCAATATCACGATAGCTTAATTTGTAAGAGACGTAATAACGAACAACTTGCAGGATCACCTCTTTTGGGTATTGGAAACCAGAACAATTCATAAATAAGGGTCTAAAATAAGAAACATTGAGCTTTGAGAGCTAATTTTGAGAAAAGTTGCAATATAGATGCGACAGAACCGGGTAAGAAACGTGTTTTCATAGTGAGTTCTATTAAATAACTAATAATGGAACGCTTGTGTCATTATAGGTATGATTTTTGCTTTACTAGTGATTAAAGGCAAGTTACTGACAAAAGGTTAATTATGAAAAAATGGATGCTATTAATTGCATTGGCTCTACCCTTTATGACTTCTGCAAAAGCGCTTAATCATATATCTGGTTATGAAGACAGCTATTTATTAGGAAGTTACACCGATAGTATCAACAAAGATGAATACATTTCAGGAGGCTTTGAAGACGCTGATGGCCTTCAAAATGTGGAAGTGAAATTTCAGTTTTCTTTAGCGGTGCCGATCGTTCAAATTAATAACAGCACTTCATTAATGTTCTCTTATACGCAAAAGTCGTTATGGCAATTAGGGAATAGCGAGATTTCATCGCCTTTTAGAGAAACGAACTATAAGCCTCAGTTTTTTGTTATGCATCAATCAAATATGCTGATTTTTAATAGTGCAGAATTTGGTTATATGCATGAATCAAATGGCCAAACGTCGGGTTTATCACGCAGTTGGGATCGTATTTACGGTGGACTAGAGCGCCTTGATGGCCCTGTGCAATACGGTGTTCGTGCATGGTATGTATTTAGCGACGAAGAAAATAATGAAGACATTAATGATTTTATGGCCCCTTATGATGTGTGGCTAAAAGTCGGTAATGATATTGGTGAATTTTCTACACAATTCCATTACAACTTTGCTACCGATAAAGGTGGAGTAGAGGCGGCGTATACACTTTATGTAAACCAGTTTGTCGGTCTCTACGTTCAAGGTTGGACGGGGTATGGTGAGACGCTGATTGATTATAATTATGATCACAGTCGCATTGGTATTGGTATGAGATTACTTCCACCAAATTAATTGGCCGTTTAATCACACGATAAAAAAGCTTCAGCAGGTCTGAGGCTTTTTTGTGATTAAGGTAATTATAGTGATTATTGCTATCACTCTCCATTTACTTTAATGGACAAGAATTTCAAAGTTGAGAGCAACAACAATATCGAGTCATACCTTCAGTCCTTTAAAGACATTCGATAAGAGCAATTCTTTCTAATTCTCTGGATATACCCAATCTGTTTGTTTTTTACTCAAAATCACATCAAAAAGATCGTTCTGTCCTAGTCATTCTGTCTAAATTGGTCTTAATAACGCTAGGTTTGGTTCTGTCACAAAGTTTACCATAGATACAAGTGTACCTATTTCTAAATACAACTATGCAGCGAACGCGTAAAAGCGCTCCCATACTGGCAACAAGTCATCTCCAATAATCTGCCTTCGTTTAATCATCGTCCATGTTTCTTGCCCTGCCATCGAAGATAAAGCATCGGCTTCTGATTTCCAACCTAATGCCTGAACCATCTTCTGTTTTTGGATTGTGACTTTGCTCAACATTAAAACGCCTGAAAACCATAGCAATGTATTGATATGATGCAAAGCTAAAGCACCACTCTTATCTATGACCACTTTATAAGGTAATCCTTTATTGCCAATCGCTTTCCTTAAGAAAGCCCTCGCTGCATTCTCATCACGCTCTTTACTTAAATAGAAATCAACAATATCCCCGCTCTTATCAACAGCACGATAGTAATACCACCATTCCCCTTTAATTTTGATGTAAGTTTCATCCATTCGCCATGAGCTAGAGACAGCTCGTTTTTTCTGCCTCGCCTTCATTTCAATTTGCGGAGCAAATCGAATAACCCAACGATTGTATGTTGAATGATCGAGTTATAGTTATTTCTGGTGTATGGAGAGACATTGCGATGTAATCTGTTAATCGATCTTGGCGGATCAACAACTAACAGGAACTACACCGCAATGAATGAAAATAATAATATCATTTCAATGGATACTCCAGAGAATCCTTTACAAGAACTATTGAAAAAAGGGGCTCAGCAGCTTTTAGCTCAAGCTATTGAAGCTGAATTAGCGATATTACTGGAAAAGTACGAGAATGAGACCATTAATGGTCTCAAACGAGTGGTCCGAAATGGCTATCAACCTGAACGAAATATTCAAACTGGGCTTGGTGATATCGAAGTTAAAGTACCAAAAGTAAGAGACCGTAAAAATGAGGGCGTTAAGTTCAATAGCTCATTAGTACCCCCTTATTTAAAAGAGACCGCCAATTGGCGATCTCTTTTAAATATTAAAACCAACATGCTTACCTGTTGGTAGTTCAATATCAATACTCATTCTACCCCCCATAGCTTCAACATATCTTTTCATCGTTGAAAGTTTCACATCACTTCCACGCTGCTCAATAGCAACAACCGATGGTTGGCTTATACCCATATTTTTAGCTAATTCTGATTGCGTAAATTCGAGCTCTTCACGAAGAGATTGAAGTTTTACTTCTAGCAACATTTCCTCAGCCATTTCAGAAATTCTATTCTGACTTTCAACTGAACGAGACGCCATCATGTCATTTAAGTTTCTAGCCATTATCAATTCTCCAATTCAGAAAGATGCTTAGTAAATTCTCGATCAGCAACAGGGATCATCACTTTATAAAATCTCTTTTCATTACCTACTTTATTACCGGCACAGAGTACGATAGCTTGACGTAACGGATCAAAAGCAAAAAAAGCTCTAATTGGTTCACCTCGATGCTGTATTCTGATTTCTTTCATATTTTTATATTTAGAAGCATTAACGGTGTCAACTAGAGGCCGTCCAATACTTGGGCCACCATTTTTCAATACCATTAAACCAGCTAATATTTTTTCTTGTGCATCTTCTAACTGAGAATCAAACCATTCATCGAAAATGTCCGTTGTTAATACAGTCCACATTATAACCAAACCATCAATATAGATTATAGTCTATATGTTATCACAGAAAAAATTATCAAGAAAAATATTTATCCATTAATAAACCTATTGACACTTCTATCACATTAAGGAAAAGCAAAGGACAGAACGAACACGTTAAAAGAACGAACAGTGTTCGTTCTTTCTCTTGCAGCTTACCACATTCCACCTAGTGACATTAGGGTTTGCCTTAATGTCACATGACAATGAAGTTATGACTCATTTTAGCGATATTTGAGTTAAAACGAGATCTATAGCAACAAAAAAAAGCCGCTAAATTTTAGCGGCCTTTGCTGTTCGTTATGCAAAATGAACGATCATTCATTCCGTCGCATTACGGACGTTATGTTCAATTAGGGGTAGACAGGGAATTAGTAAATTATCCTACGGTAAGGATTTTAATACTATCAAATAAAGCAATCAATGCTTTATTTTCACTCACTTAACCTTAGTGTGAGCAGATTGATTTGTATGCTGCCAAACTTCATCGTTGCGATTACCTGTTGCCATTCACTTTGATTTTACAATATCTTTGTGCAACACGGAAAGCCTTATGTTTTGAAGCATTTATGAGCATTGCATAAACGTTCGTTTTTATAATGAGAGGGGTTCTAAAGGGAAAAGAGCTAGGGTAGGATAATTGACTAATTCCCTGTCTACCCCTTATAAGTCCAATACAGATCACAATACTTTATCATAAAAATGGTAGTACCCCTTTATTGGTGATAATAGGTCTCATTATCATATACGAGACTTAAAAATGAACAAATATATTTTGTTATTGAGCTTATTTATAATTACAAATACATTAAATATCGTTCAAGCATCACACTTAAGTGGACCAGAAAACTATTTATGTAAACATATGCCTATAGGCTGGAAAGACAACAAAAATACGATAGAAGCAGGATACGAGTACTGCATTCGCAGCAATAGAGCTAATGTTAAATTTACCAATCTTACTCAAGATTCAATTTTTATCTCAAGTAAAATAGGTCATATATTTGAAATTGAGCCTGAAAGTGTTTCCCAGCTTTTACCATATTCACGCCAAGGTGTTTTTCACTTTGTAACAAAGACCCAAGGTAGGGTCTATATGATGGGAAATAACAATAACATAATAGTGTCTCCATACTTAACAAGAGACATAACTAAAGATGTATATTCAAGAGTAAAGAATAATCTACAAACTTCCAGTATGAAAAAAGTACCAATGTTTAGAGTTAGAGATATAAGCTACGAAAATCCTATATTTATAGATAATCCAGACTTTAATTTTGTAGAAAAACAAACCTTTGCCTTTCCTGCTATTGTAGTTATCGGTGTAGGTGGCGGTATAGCAGGTGCTATAAACGCATGGGATCCTAATGGGTTTTGTGGCCCAGATGTGGTCAGAGGAGCGATAATTGGAGCTATAACTGGATTAGGTACAGCAATGATGGCCATTCCTAGTGGTGGTGGAATAATAATTGGAGCAGCATCAGGCGCCGCATTAAATAAATCTTTATCTGGAGCATGTTTAGCATGTCACAAATCTGGAAATAGTTATTGCGGAGAACGTATATGAGTACAATCGTTGTTAACATAACCCTAGCATTTATAATCAGCTTGCTACAGTTTTTTTATATCAAACTAAATAAGTTAATCAACGATACATTTATAGCTCATGGGTATATAGCTATAATATTTATT
Source organism: Aliivibrio wodanis (assembly GCA_000953695.1). GTDB lineage: Bacteria > Pseudomonadota > Gammaproteobacteria > Enterobacterales > Vibrionaceae > Aliivibrio > Aliivibrio wodanis. The sequence continues at coordinate 79,212 of LN554848.1, forward strand.
ATTATGCTATTTATAGAAACAACACCTTTATTGAAAATATTATTTTTGGTTATATTATGGCTACTTACTGAATATAAACCTTTAATTTATATTTTCAATATGGACCAATCAACACGGTTATATCTAATTGTTTTTTCAACGATGCTTGTATTAATGAATACACTTTTTTAATTACACTTGGAGGTACGATTACTTTTCGAACATGGCTTTACCTATGTTCGTAACTACTCGTTTTTGGACAGAACAAAGGCTTACATAAGTAAAATGGGTTTACTAACTTTGTTAGCCCTAATTTTTGTCAGCGCAAATTCAACCAAAAACTTGTTAGCGCAAGTTAGTAATGTCACCTAACTCGGTTCTGTCGCAAAGTTTAGGTTAAGTACAAACGTGCCGAATTATAGACACAATTACGCAGCGAGCGCATAAAAGCGCCCCCAAACTGGCAAACTTAAATCTCCAACTTGCCCACGTTTAATTTGGGTCCAGACCTCTTGGCCTGACATGGTAGCTATTGCGCCCTCTACCGACTTCCAACCCAGCGCCTGATACATCTTTTGTTTGATAGGTCGATGGCTTTGCTCAACTATATTGTTGAGGTATTTCACATCGACAATTTCTATTAAATTCAACATGAAAACAACGCTTAGCCATAAGCTGATATTCATATTGTGTAAGGCTAAAGCATTAGCACCACTCTTATCTATAACCACTTTATTTGGCAGACCATTAGTATTAATTGCCTTACGTAGAAAGGCTTTTGCAGCTTTTTCATCACGTTCTTTGCTCAAGTAAAAATCAACGATGTCACCAAATTTATCAACAGCTCGATAGTAATACCACCATTCACCTTTAATTTTGATATAGGTTTCATCCATACGCCATGATGGGGATACTTTACGTTTTAATTGACGTGCGTTCTGCTCTAGCATAGGAGCAAAAGTAATAACCCAGCGGTTTACAGTGGAATGGTCAATAGCATTGCCACGCTCAGTGAAAATATCTTCAATATCACGAGTACTGAGTTTATATGATACGTAATAGCGTACAGCTTGAAGAATTATATCTGAAGGGTATTGGTAGCCAGAAAAGTCCATGTAATTCTCTAGTTATGATTAAAAGCAAAACTTTGAGCATTAACATGCCTGTTTAGTTCCTTTCCATGTGACAGAACCAATTTATAACCTATAGCTATCTATCTTAGCTCTAAGAAGAACATAAAACAATCGTAATTCCATCATTTACCTGTGTACACCTCAAAAATTAATGGATATACTTATTTTCATTCCAGTAGGGAGAAAGTAATGGATACCAATCAAACCACTAAAACATTTCAAGAACTTAAAGATGGTGCTGACAGCTATATTAAGCGTCGTAATCTTCGTCTTTTAGCTAATCATAAAAAAGAGCTACGTAACTTTACTCGTGCAGAGTCAGTTGCTTATTTAGGTGTTGATGGTAAAACCATTGATAAGTACGTCGCTAGTATGGGTATTGATCCACGCCGCCATGAAGATTCTCAATGGTCGTTGAACATTGAAGAGATCTATCAAATGCGTGATTGCTTCCCTGACGCATTAAGAAAAGAGTTGAAGTTCACTCGAACAGAGCATCAAACGACTCAAGTTATTGTGGTTCAAAACCAAAAAGGTGGCGTTGGTAAAACAGTATCATCTGCAACTATCGGTTCAGGCTTAGCTACAGAGTTTCACCAAGAATTGCGTATTGGTTTGATTGATATGGATGGCCAAGCAACACTATCTATGTATTACGCACCTGAAGCAGAGCAAGAAGGATATTTGTCTGTCGGTGATTTAATGATGCGTAATTTTGATTTAGATGACGGTGAGACGTTTGAAGAAGCAGTATCCGATGCCTTTTTGCCTACGACGATCCCAAACCTTCGAATTTTGCCAGCATCACAATCTGATCGTGCTATTGAAGGTTGGTTTCATGAGAAAGTATTCAACAACCAATTAGAAAAGCCCTACTCTGTTTTAAATGAAGTAATTGAAGCGGTAAAAGATGAGTTTGATATCATAATTATCGATACCCCACCGTCATTAAGCTACGGTACGTATAATTCGTATTTTGCAGCAACTAGCGTTGTTTTCCCGTTATCGATTACTGAAAATGACATCGACGCAACCTGTTCTTATTTCAGCTATATCCCACAAGTGTGGGCACTGTTGGCAAACGCTGATCACCCTGGTTACGATTTCATGAAGATCTTAATTACCAACCATCGTGATAGCTCAACCACAACCGAATTAATGAACAACTTATACGAACAATTTGCCCCGTACTTGTATTCAAAAGAATTCAAACATAGCGAGGCGATCCGTCAAGCGTCTTCCCTACTCTCTACCGTGTTTGATATGTCAAAAAGTGAATATCCAAAGAGCAAGGCTACTTTCCAAAGCGCACAACAAAATGCCTTTGAAGTGACGAGTCAAATAATGCGTGATGTTATGTCAGTATGGAATGAACAGGAGAAAGAAAATGGCTAAGAAAAGAGGTAATCAAAGCCCACTAGGTAATGCGGTTGGCGCACAACAAGCACAACAGAACGCGGCAAAATCAAATCTAGAATCACTAACCAAACAACTTTCTTCTGAGTTAGAAAAAGCCGGTGAAAACACCACTGCATTTTTAGCTTCGAATTTTGGCCTAGAGTCGGTAAGCCAATCTATTGAATGGACATTAGCATCAGGCAAGAAAGCCTTATTTAATGAAGTGACCTTGTCACACGCTCAAGTAAAAGAAGATACTGTCGTAACCTTTCATGTGAATGGCCGTGACCAATCTCTTTTAACCAAAGAATCGTTAGAAGATTTAAACTCACTTGAATTTCAACAGTTCTACCCTGCCGTTGGTCGTCAAGTTGATGGGAAGATAGATGTGCTTGATGGCTCTCGCCGTCGTGCATGGTTTTTACTTCAAGAAGGCTGTATCAAAGAGTTTCGAATTCTTGTCACCAATGACGATATTTCGATGGCAGATGCAAAAGCACTAGCCAAGCAACTGCAGAGCGCAAAAGAGCATAACTTACGTGAAATTGGGTTGCAGTGCGTAGCTCTTCAAAAAGCAAACCAAGATATAACGCAAGCAGAAATAGCACAACAAGTTGGTTTAAGCCAATCGGGTGTCAGTAAAGCGATTAAAGCCGCTAACGTAAGTGAAAAGTTGGTTCAGCTATTTCCAGTTGTTAATGCCCTATCTCACCCTGATTATGCGTTGTTAGATAAAGTGATGAAAGCGTGTGATGAAAGTAAATCACTCAATAATTTCATTTCAAAAATAGCAAAAAAAGTTGTCAATATTCAGGCTGAATATTCTACTCAAGATCAAAAAGATGCGATTGTATCTTCTATCAAATTAGAACTTAAAATAGCTGAAGCGAAGAAAGAAAAAGCAGAGATTGAAGTTACAACATTGGCTGAATTTGATGCTAAAGGGATGTTTGCTCGTAAGAAGGTGAAGGGCCGTAATTTCTCGTATGAGTTTGGGAGATTATCCAAAGAAGTTCAAGCTGAGTTGGATCGTGTTATTAAGAGCGTGTTAGATAAAAATTAACAATGTAAGTAATAAAAAGCTGTCAACATTCAGGCTGAATATTGACAGCTTTCTCATATGACACTCAATCTCTGGTTCTGTCGCAAAGTTTAGGTTAAGTACAAACGTGCCGAATTCTAGACACAATTACGCAGCGAGTGCATAAAAGCGCCCCCAAACTGGCAAACTTAAATCTCCAACTTGCCCACGTTTAATTTGGGTCCAGACCTCTTGGCCTGACATGGTAGCTATTGCGCCCTCTACCGACTTCCAACCCAGCGCCTGATACATCTTTTGTTTGATAGGTCGATGGCTTTGCTCAACTATATTGTTGAGGTATTTCACATCGACAATTTCTATTAAATTCAACATGAAAACAACGCTTAGCCATAAGCTGATATTCATATTGTGTAAGGCTAAAGCATTAGCACCACTCTTATCTATAACCACTTTATTTGGCAGACCATTAGTATTAATTGCCTTACGTAGAAAGGCTTTTGCAGCTTTTTCATCACGTTCTTTGCTCAAGTAAAAATCAACGATGTCACCAAATTTATCAACAGCTCGATAGTAATACCACCATTCACCTTTAATTTTGATATAGGTTTCATCCATACGCCATGATGGGGATACTTTACGTTTTAATTGACGTGCGTTCTGCTCTAGCATAGGAGCAAAAGTAATAACCCAGCGGTTTACAGTGGAATGGTCAATAGCATTGCCACGCTCAGTGAAAATATCTTCAATATCACGAGTACTGAGTTTATATGATACGTAATAGCGTACAGCTTGAAGAATTATATCTGAAGGGTATTGGTAGCCAGAAAAGTCCATGTAATTCTCTAGTTATGATTAAAAGCAAAACTTTGAGCATTAACATGCCTGTTTAGTTCCTTTCCATGCGACAGAACCATGCCCAGTAAGTTAATGATCATCACTCTATCTCCCACTTATCAATTAATTGCTTATTAATTGCTTATTAATTGCTTATTAATTGTCACCATAATCATAGCCTGACGTGACGCTATGGGGTGGGATGGTTCATTACATTAAGCCCCAAGTATATTTATTGACTCCTTAGTGAATACGGGTGATAATGATTCTCATTTAGCTATTTATAAGATTATTTATACATGAATAAAGTAAGTAAGCTAGTATTATTTCCACTCTCAATATTAACTTGTAATGTATATTCATCCGATATAACTACATTTGAAGAGATTCTAGTTAAAGCAAACAGAGAACCTATATTAAATGAAGCAAACATAGAAATTGGCCATCAAAAAATAGACAATGAAATGTCTGGAGATATAAATGACTTAGTTAAAGGCGAGCTAGGTGTATCTGTTGTACAAAAGGGCAGGGCCGGAACTAGTGGTTTTAACATTCGAGGTGTTAGTGAAGATCGAGTAGCCATTTTAGTTGATGGCATTCAACAGGGTGAAACCTTTGAGAATGAAATTTATAAAGGCTATGGTTATTTTAATGGTTCGATTAATGAAATTGAATTAGATTCTGTAAAATCTGTAGCCATAAAAAAAGGTTCAGACTCACTATTTACTGGTTCTGGCAGTTTAGGCGGTTCAGTATCATTTAAAACTAAAGATGCAACAGATATAATATTACCTGGTAGTGATTATGGTTTTTACAATAAAACGATGTATGGAAGTAAAAATAATGAGCTGAAGAATACGACTGGATTAGCATTAAAGAAAAAATATGGTGACTTATTAGTATTATATACGGACGTAAATGGACATGAATTAGAGACAAGAGATGAAGGTATTGATATTTATGGTAAGTCCAGATCACGCGCTGATCCTATCGATAAGAAATCATTTAATTTACTTGTAAAATCAACGTTAAATCTAAATAAGAATAACAATGTCATACTTACCTATGAACAGTTCAGTACCCAAAAAGATATTGATGAAAAGTCTTGGGTGTTATTCGGTTCAAGTCATCGTATCATTGATAGCTCAGGAGATAGAAGTCGTTACTCTTTAGAATGGGAATATTTAAGTAATAATGTTTATTTAGATCGATTATCTACAAAAATATATGATCAAAAAATTGATCAAACAGATAACAGTTATGTTTACTCTTTTAAAGATGAAAAGTTAAGCCAGCATTATGACAGAAGTATAAAACAGGATTCATTTGGTATCGAACAAAAAGCAACAAGTAAAAATTATGAGATATTATCTATCCCAATGATAAATAATTTTATGGTTGGCTATAAACGAAAAAAACTTCAAAATAATAATGTTGATATTATTATTTTTGGAGGGGATTCTTATGTCACAGAAAATAGCATTATTGAACCCGTTGAAACCGATTCTTTTTATATAGCGGGAACTCATGAAATGATAGTATCTGAATCTGAGTTAATATCATTTGGAGCAAGATATGATTTCTTTAAAAATGATGTGACCTTGAATGGAAAATCGATATCAAATCATCTCTATAGAAAATCATTAGATGCACCAGAGGATACTAAATTTTCAGGAATCACTTTATCTGCTATTTATGATAATCAGCTAACAGATAAAATTAATATTAAATATAAAATAAGCAATGGATTTAGAGCGCCAAACGCAAATGAATTATATTTTTCATACGGAGATAAAATCGCCGCTAATAGAATTGAACCAAATAAAAATCTAAAACAAGAAACGGGTATAACAAATGAAATTCACTTTGAATATATTGAAAATGATTGGCAGTTTTCTTTAAATCCTTATTACACTAAATACCATAATTTCATTGACTTAAAGTCGGAAACAATAAAAGTGCCAAATCCATGGTCGGATTATCCTGGTCAGCCAGAATTTAATGATCAGAATTATATGCAATATCAAAATGTAGATGAAGCTTACATTTACGGATTGGATATGAGGTTTGACATGAACTTATCTACGTTTTTAGATATTTACGATGATCTTAAATATGAAGCTGGAATCAGTTACAGCAAAGGTAAAGGAAGTGATGGGGATTATTTAATGGAAGTTAACCCATTAGAGGTAATGAACAATATTATTTATACAACATATGATTATAGAATTGGATTTTATAGTAATTTCATAGACAAAAAAGACCCTAAGGAAACGGTCCGTAATGGAAAGCAGTCTAAGTATACTAGTGACAGTGTTTTATTGATGGATTTAGTCATTAATTACGCTATGACAAACAATATTAAGATAAATGCGGGTGTATTTAACCTGTTAGATAAGAAGTATAAAACTTGGGATTCTGTCAGAAGCATTCCTGAATTTGGTTCGACTAATATGGTTGATAGAGATGGAGTTGGATTGAATAGGTTCACCGCACCTGGAATCAATTATAAAATAGGTTTGGAAATGAACTTTTAATATAATTTCCCCTTGATTTTAATAACACCTTTTTATGGTAAGGAATTTCAATATTCCTTACCATCAAGATAAAGCAACCTTCGGTTGCAGCTTCCACGCTGCAACCCTTTCGCATACAATAACGTGACAGCATCACGTTAGTCTTTTCTATGTACGACCCAAATCATTTTAAGCATCTCTTCACTCTTGGTAAGTGCTTCTATAACGCCTACAAAGAACGCCATCCCTTTCGAACCGTAGAATTAGAAGCCATCGTAAAGTTTCTTTCTTGCAAAACAGAGCGCCTAGGTAAGTTGACCTATTCGTGTACAAGCCACACTTGTACGCACGTAAAATCCGTTTTAAGCACCTGCAAAAGTAAGTTATGCCCTTCGGCCACAGAGCGATGGATAGCCACTCAGAGCGAAGTACTTCCAGATTGTAAATTCCGTCATATAACCTTCACCATGCCAGGTCAATTTTGGACAATATTTCAATTAAACCGATGGCTTTTGAATGATCTTTTTTCTATCGCAGCGAATACGTTACTCACTCAGGCAAAAACAAAAAAATTAATCATAGGTATTTTTGCTGCTCTTCATACATATGGCCGAAAGCTAAATTTTAATTGCCATATTCATCTAGCGTTAGCTGAGTTAGGGTTGGATAAACATGAAAACTTAAAGAAGTTTTCGTTTAAGTTTGCTTCATTAATGAAGCAATGGCGGTATGGAATAATCAAACTCTTGAGAGATAATTATGACCGACTGATATACCCATCAGAGCTTAGTGATGAAGCAAAAAACAGTCAGTCCTGGAATGCGTTCTTAAACATACAATATAACCGTCATTGGAATGTGAATATTGCAAAAAAGACAAGCCATAAAAAACATACGGCAAAGTATTTAGGAAGTTACGTAAAGAAGCCGCCGATAGCGGCCTCACGCTTAAAAGAATATGCGAATGGTAATGTTACGTTCAGCTACTTAGACCACAACAGCAAAAAACATAAAGAATTGAATCTTACTCAAACAGAAATGATGTTGAGAGTATTAAGCCATGTTCCTGAAAAGTATTTTAAAATGGTACGTTATTTTGGTTTTTTATCGACACGTTTACGTGGCGATATGCTGTCAATTATTTATGACAAATTAGAGCAAAAAGTAGGTGAGCCTGCAATTTTTAGCTTTGCTGCGATGACAAAAGCATTTATGAAAGTAGACCCATTTGAATGCATTTTATGTGGCTCTCGAATGGTGTTCAGCGGCTTTACCCGAGGAGTAAAGCTAGGACAATTAGTCTCCTCGATAGAAAACATTATATTATTGAGGCCGATTTAGAGAGGGAATTAGGATAGGTCTATCTTTTGCGGACTATTTTGGGTAAAAAACTAACCGATTTGAGAGGTATTTAGAAAATGAGGAATGATTCTTATCTAAAAAATATGTGCAGGGAATATTATTTTTTGTTGTTCTCAACTTTGAAATTCCTGTCCATTAAATAAATGGTCTGCATCCGTAAATTTCTCGCCATATTGACAGTTCACTTTGTGTAATTCCCCTAATTTTTTCTCGATGTTTTTGCCTTGACGAGCCTGAGTAATTAACACCTTAATGTCTTTCTTAATGATGGCGTTACCTTGTAACGCCATTTGTTTCTTTAGAAACTTAATCAGTAGCTCGCTGCGTTTCTTCATCGGTACAAAGCGCGATGACATTTCCATGTAGCTGTACAGATGAAGCAGAGCAAGAGTGGTTAAATTGGTAAAGGCTTGAATATATTTAAGTTTGCTCATGGTGCTCACTAAAAAAAGAGTAGGCTATTGCAGAGAAGGGAATCCTAACGCTAATCGCCATAAAGCATCCATTTTATCAGGAAAGGGAAACGGTTGACCATTTTGATGTATTTTTACGGAATATGTCCCAAACCCATTATCCTTTTCTGTTGCTAAGAGTGCTTTAGGTAGAAGCATAGTCATCCCATCCTTTATTTTTCTCATAATAGACAGCGTATTAGAATACATACTGTTAAATTCATGACGGCAACGCTCACACATAAAGCCATTCCTCGGCATCATTAAACATTTCTTCAATCAGCTTGTTGGCCGCTTCTTTGTCATTTTTAGGGGCATATATTTCTAAGTGATTGCTTGTCCCTTTACGCAATCGAATACGTGCATCAGGGTAACGTTGCCATACACGACACTCCATTTCTTGTTGAATAAGCGCGGTTCCATTTTTTGGTAACAACGCGGAATTTAAAATCATTTCAATACGCATAATAACCTCACAATTAACTGTATATATAACCAGTACATTTTTATACAGTATGTAGGGAAAGTAAATCATTATTTACTCTCTTTTTACACGTTAAAATTCGCATATATAACAATAAATTAATATGCGTAACGTTGTTTTCTGCTCCATTGTAATCTAACTTTAAGAAGATAATTTAATGTGACGTATTTCATTTTAAAATGTGTTTTAACTCGTTAAAACCGTTTTTAAATACAAAGTGATCCACAAAAAGAGACCTACAAAGGTTATGACTCGATGATACGGTAGGTTAGTAGGCCAGAGTTACCCATTACCACAAAATTGCTTGTAAACGCATAGGATAAGAAATAACACCTAATTAAAAGTAACCCCAGTCCCTTTCCTGCCAAGATGCTCTTAAGTGTGTTGTTTTGTCAGAGTGTGCTTAATCATCCTGTCGGATGACGAAAGAAATGTTCAGCGCAGCCAGTAAGATGATGATCTATTCATGAGTAATGGAATTGAACTGGCTGGGGGCCCGTTAATTTTCTTTTGAGATCTTTTTTGTGTCTGGAGAGTAAATTGAAAATTAATGGGAGGTACTTAATGCTCTAGTCTTTTATCAACAAAGGATAACTGTTGGAAATAAATAATCTTTTTGAAATATATAAGTAAAGAATATTAGCAAGGATAACAGAGACAATCCTTCGAGTTGATAAAGGGGTCATTCCGACATCTGTGTATAACTCAATCAAACAACAGAAAAATAGACCACGTAAAGGGGATAGGAAAGCAAAATAAACATCAAAACAGGGCTAGTTTATCTTATAAAACAACAAAATAAATGAACAGACGTGAATTATCCTACTCAATTAAGAGCATGACCATATCGCTATTTATCATTAAATAGGTATGGGTGAGAGGGGAGTGATCTGACGAACCGCTAACCCCATACGAGATAACAGGTTATTGGCCATCTTAGTGATGTTCTTTTGCTCTAAGCTAATCTCCCAGCCTTTATCTTTGATGCGCTGCACCAATTTACGGGAAATGTAGCTCATGCGCTCAAGAGGCGGCATGTCTGAGAGTTTTATCTTATAGCTTGATGTGACTTGCGTATGCCTATGCTCCCAAACTCGTAAAATATTGTTTTGGCAAAAGGTTTTTAGCGCAAAATCTGCATCATACTGCTCTTGACGTTTCGCCGCTTCAATTTGACGACGTTGGATCTCAATCGATCTCAAACGAGCCAGCTCATCATTATTAATGCCAAGCAATTCATAGAAGAGGGGAGTGGTACATAAGGTTCTTGGTAAATGACCACCATGCAGAACGTCTTGAACCGATTGGCCGCTATACTCAGGCTCATACAATAAACCCATCACCACCAACTCTTTCATGATAATCGAAATCGTCGAGCTCGATACTTTGATCTCTTTGCCGATCTCAATGCACAAACGAGTGACGTTAATACAGCCCGTTACTGCATCGGAATGATACGAGATCCAGCGCATCGCATTTTCAATATTCTGCTTATGATCGACTCTAAAAGACAAGTTACGCTTGCGCATACCCACTTCGATTAAACGATAAACCAAACAAGGCCACTGCGCATTGAGCCACACACCGTGCTTTTCAACAGTATTAAACAATTTACGGTTTAACGTGGGTATGGATTTGATTTTACGATGCTCACGCGCAATCAGCTCACGAGCACCATTGCTATCAGGCTGACCTAATGCTTCATCAGGATACCAAACAGGGGCAATCGCCCATTTCTTTGAGTGCGTGGTCGTATTTTGTAACGAAGTGGCTAGGTTAGCTTCTGACATCAGACACACCTTCTAAACACACTCGAACACTCATCATTATATGAAGAGGGGAGGGGATGCGTCTAAAATTGGGTCTGAGCTTCACAGGCATAGTGCCCGTTGATATTAAATAGGTCATGTTTCGATTCCGATAGATTTTAGGGATGTTTGGTTGAGAGCCAAACATTGAGTAGATAATGTAGAGGAAAAGATCCAAAAGATCAACCCCCTGATTTTTAGGCACAAAAAAGCCGTCTACTATCGGGAAGACGGCTTATTTGCGAATGTTTTTTGGTCGAGGTCTCACGCTCAACACACTCTAATTCTTTAGCAAAAATACACCATATATCACACGAGGCATTACATGGTGAGCAGAGCGCTATATGTTGCACTCTCACTTCAAGAACTGTGAATAATTATAAAGAGATGCGCTAAAAACATCAAGTAATCACTGATATTTTTTTAAAATTATTTACCATAATATACATAATGCGTAGTGTTATCAATAACTTAAGCCCTACCTATTGCGCTCACTATAATCTGTGATAACTAATCACGGATTATATTCCTATACAACAAATCTATCACGCACTTTTTTTCTAATCTGCTTACACGCGCACATCAAAAACAATCAAAATAAACATTTACCCTTATTTTTCAATAAGTTACGCGAGTGCGCAGCATGTATATTATGGTAAATAGAAATATTTAGCACTACTTGATGACTTGATGACCGTTCATCAATAAAAAAGGCAATACATGACAAAAAAAACAGCCATAAAAGCCGTCGGCCTTTGGTTTGAGCTCGATAAGGAGACCAATCACCTACTCACTCTTCAAGCAGAAAAAAACGGCAGAAGTAAGCGAGCTGAAGCTCTTGAAATCGTCAAGAGCAATGTTCACAAAAAGAATATTAACAGAATTTAGTGTTCTTTTTTGAATAAAGATCCAACTTTTGGATCTTTTGCTCTTTAACAGATTGGACAACCTGCTTTCTGCTGTGCAGCGAACAAACAACAGTTAAGTTTATGTCTATGGAGTGCCTGCCGTATAAATGATCACGCTCAGGACTCCATAGCTTTTTTATTAGGTAAGCCCATTATTTTATTGAGTGTATTTACCTAATTTCTATTTATTAAAAGGAGACGCTATGCGCATGACATCCACTGAAATACGCGAAGCCGCTTTTCTCATTGCACTTATGCGAGAAGGCCATAAACCCCGTCCAGAACGTATTGATAAACACGCAAAACAACGCATTGATGACAAATGGTATCAATGGCAATTACGAAAAATACATGAGGATGCATTGATATTATCAACACCCCCTCAACTCGGTCTGGCTCGTTAATGCAAAGCACATTCAACGATAGGTGCTTGGTTTTGGTGCGTGACAACCACCAAAGAAAAACCGTCTGTTTAGGGTTAAACCCTACGTGAAGCCAACACGTAACCATACATACTCAAACTAGGGTGTCAGTCTTGTAAGCCCCTATTAGGTGCCGTCTATTGGCAGTTGGCTAAAAAACAGCAAGCATCCCGAACCATGTATATACAGCGCCCAAGTCCCTATCGCTGAGTGCGTTTTTTTATCAACAAGAGAAGAGTAATCATCATGAAGTAACCCGCTTCCATGTGGACAGAGAGCGATAATTGACACGGGGCAATTATCACTACAGATATCATTCACAAGATGACCTATTGAACAATCCATTAATGGTGTCACAAGCCCTAAGACCAAAACTGCCCCTCGTCATTATTCACTCTCACAG
>LN554849.1 GCA_000953695.1 Aliivibrio wodanis
GGCGGTTTTTTTGTACCTAAAATTCAGGTAAACATCACATTACAGCTATTGAGCTATATTTTTTTTATCTGTATTATTTTTGTCATACCTCTGGACAAAAGCGGTTTTAACTTTGAAAAAGGCTTGAGAATCTTTTTCGTTATTATTTCTTTTTAAAGGCAAGAGCGACACAAATATTGTGTTAGGTAGGTTACTTAAGCAGCGATATATTATGAACAAAACAAATCTATCTGTAGATATACATCTACACACATCAAAAGAGCCACTAAACAAGCTTTACTCTCTCAAGCTGAATCAATCACAACTAGATTTTTTACATAAGAACCCCGATGACATTCAACCATCCGTGTATCTTCGTAATCTTCTCGTTAATGATATGAATCGCGTTGAGGGTGTAAATCATGCCTCTTAATCTAAAAAGCGTTTTCTTAAACCATATTGAAGCAAAAGCTTATTTAACTACCAAGTTCGCTAACAGCTCTCTAGTTTTAACTAAAATAGAATGCTTAACATCAAAAGAACGTCATCTATTCGCAGCATTAGCGAAAGGTTTGACGATTTCTGAAATCGGAAGAAATAGCCTTGCGGACATTGAAGACGTTGGTGTCATATCGTGTGTTAATAATCTAATTAGAAATCATTGCTTACCTGTATCAAGCAACTGGTATGAAGTAGAAAATACGACCGGCGAATCAGTAGAGACAAAACGCTACTTTCTTACTCAAGAAAGCATAGAAGCACTACAAGACAACAAACTCGCTCAAGAGGCATTTAAGCACGTACAGACACAAGTCAATGCTAGACGAGTATCAAAAGAAAGCAAAGACGCTCTACGCTTGATTCGTAAGCGTGGAATTGTCGGTGCAATGATGCGTGTAGCTACGCTCTATCAACCTCTCACATCGCGTGATTCTCGAAAACTTGAGAGTGGCTTAATTAGTTTGCTTACACAAAATGAGATAGCTCTGAGCCAAGGAGCATCGAATGATTAATGCTCCGCATTGGAATCCGCAAGAATCTTTAGATGAAAATGGCGATCTACTCGCTGTTTCAGATAGAAAGAAAAAGCACATACCTACTTTAAATCGCAAAGTGTTTAACACTATTGAAAAAAATGGCGTTTGGATTAGCGGCTTGTGGCCTCAGCTAGTACACAGCTTGATAGAAGCAGGTATGCGTAAGTACAATCTGTCGTTTAGAGCAGTACACAAGCGTAATATCGAAAATACGCTACGTTGGATTTCTTACAATTCAGATGCGGTAACTGGTTGTATTAACGTGACTCGCTTATGTATTGAAATCGGCAAAGAAATTGGTGTATCAAGCTCTACTATTTCAGTGATTATGAAAGAGTTAGTGATCATGGGGCTGTTGTACGAGCCAGAACATAGCGGACAATCAATGCAAGATATTCTGCACGATGGTCGTTTGCCTCGTACGTTATGTACTACACCGTTGTTCTATGAGATTTTTGGTGTTAAAAATGATGAACTTAAGCGTTTACGCTCTATTGAGATCGAACGTCGAAAAATAGAAGCGGCTAAACGTCACGAAAAATATGATGCTGACATAGCCCTAAAAACTTACTGTCACAGCAATATTTTACGGGTGTGGGAATATCGACACACAAAAACTACGTCGAGTTATAGAGTAAAGCTAGCAGATATGAATGCTGTAGAGCGTATTGCCTACATTTCTCGTAAGTTAGTTGAGCGAATTAGGGCAAAAGGTTGGCAATTAAATACTGACGCAGTAAACATAACTAAGATGGCTAATAATCTACTACGTAGAATGGGATTGGCTGTACTTAAATCTGAGTTACCCCCCCCAATAATTTAAACCAAGTTACCTCGTCACGCTCTTAGCTGAGTGGATATCGTCACATCTAGACTTTGTGGTGGTCGTAAAGTCACCACAAACCAGAGTAAAAACATCATCATTTACTTAACTTAAGCCTCTTTTTTGCCAGGTTCTTTTATACTTATACATATAAGTCGGAATAGCCCTTTAATGAGGCCAATATAGCCCCTTTCTAAACCCTGCTAATATTCTTTACTTATCTGATTCAAAAATATCTTATTCCGTCTAATTCGACGGTGGATAAAAAGAATATAAAATGAAACGGCCTCTCGACTGCTACGCAGTGATGCCTTGTCGTTGTTGTAAGTACTTTTTGTCATTCGACAGTTAAATTCATTACACTATGAAAGCTTGTAGCTTTTATCGCTACGCGATGATTCTGGCATGAAGCAAAAGCGATTTTTTAAGAATAATGCGTGTGGTGGCTAGTTTTCTATGTCATTCACTCTTAATTATCAATCTAACGTGCATACACGACACACAGAGCTTCTATTCACTAAAAAGCTAACAACTACATTACTAACTATCTAAGACTACTTGTCGCCTCGAATAAATCCCGCTTTCAATAAGAGAATTCGCACTTCGTTTGTCTCCAGTACGCCCCAAATCAGCAGATGAAGCCTTGCTGTTTTCGTTCGCCGTGGCTAATTGTTTAAAATGGACGGTATAGAGTGATTATTGAGTGAACCAGTACGAGATTTTATTGCCCTGTAAATTGCCCAGAAAGCGTCATAAACTTTCAAATGTGTTTAGGGGTATATCGGTTAGGTTTATACCTGAAAAGCAGCACTGTGGACTTCTGAGGCTGCGAAAGCATGGTTTTCATAGACTAACTTACGGATTTAACATAAGGGGCATAATGACTACCGATAAATAACTGGTGCTTATAATTTATTGCCTTGCTCTATGATATACAATATGCACAACTTTTATTTATGTGTGTAATGTATGAATTTTCGGTATGACATTAATGGTTTAAGAGCTATAGCGGTGATAGCCGTGGTTCTTTTCCATTTTAACCCAGCTTGGGTTCCTGGTGGTTTTGCTGGCGTAGATGTGTTTTTTGTCATCTCTGGTTTTCTGATGACAAGCATTATATTTAGGGGGTTAGAGGATGATAACTTTAAGTTGTTTAAGTTTTACTTAGCTAGAGCTAAGAGGATTATTCCAGCGCTTGCGGTTTTATGTTTGGTTCTTCTGGTATTTGGGTGGTTTTATCTGACACCATTTAATTATAGAGAACTAGGTAAGCACGTAGTTAGTAGTATGGGCTTTCTTTCCAATGTGAACTATTGGAGAGAGTCGGGGTATTTTGATGCAGCCTCACATGAGAAGTGGTTACTACATACATGGTCACTTTCTGTGGAATGGCAATTCTACATTCTTTACCCAATCGTGTTTGTAGCACTTAAGAAGTTTTTATCTTTAGACAACTTAAAGCGATTAATCGTAGTTGGAACGGTTTTAGGTTTTGGTCTAAGTGTTGTTGCTACAATGAAGTGGCCAAACCCTGCTTATTATCTTCTTCCTACCAGAGCGTGGGAAATGATGATGGGTGGTGTTGCGTTTCTTTATCCTTGGAATTTATCTGGAAACAAGAAAAAGATAACAGAACTTATTGGTTTAGTACTCATCCTAGCATCATATTCTTTTGTGTCTAGTGGTGTGCCATGGCCCGGCCACTTTGCTTTAATTCCAGTTATTGGTGCTTATCTGATGATTATTGCAAATCGGCAATCTAGTCTGATAACTAATAATGTGATTTTTCAATCCTTGGGTCGTTGGTCATACTCTATATACTTATGGCATTGGCCTGTTGTTGTATATCTATATTGTTATGAAATATATAACTATGAGATTTTGGGTGTTCTTATATCAATAGTTTTAGGTTGGATTAACTACTATTTTGTTGAACGCAAAAAGATGCCTTTAAAGATGCTCTTATCTTTTTGGTTGCTTATAATATCGTCATCACTGGTGTTGTTTCTTAAATCAAATTTTGTTGATTATCCAGAAAGTATGTTAGGGCATAACATTAATGATAATGGTAATGCAAAGTTTATAGGACTTAGTCAAGATCACTTTATTAACACTAATAATATTGAAAATGTAGATTTTATCGGTATTGGAGATAGCAATCTTGTACACCTTTCCTTTGGTATTAAGAATTCTGGTTCGACAAGGGTTTTGTTTTCAGGAGCGGGGTCATGCTTAGTATTCCCTGACTATACCAGAAAGCCTTATGCTTCATGGATGAATGAAGAGTGGCTAAAAAGGTGCTCGACTATATACAAAATAGCGTTAGATAACCCTAACAAAGATATTATTTGGTCTCAGAGCTGGGGACCAACTGAGGTTATATGTACATCGAGTAGTTGTACAACTAATAGGCCGATCGAGGATTACTATTTAGTTTTAGAAGAGCAAATTACTAAAATGTCACAGCTTGTTGGTGAGCATAGAGTGATAAACCTTATTGGTTGGTCTCCTGCTCCTAGAGAGTCCTTAGTAACTTGTACAAAAGCAAGTTTAGAGCGCTGTTCTAAAGATGTATTTACTACGTCTAGTAACGAAAGAATAGAAGTTAACAACGAACTTAAACGAATATCATCAAAGTTGAAGAATGTGAATTTCATTAATCCTTTTGATGCTATATGTAATAATAAAAATGAATGTAAAACAGTTGAAAATGGTAAGAACCTATTTTTTGATAGTGGACACTTTAGTGGGTATGGTGCTTTAAAAGTCTGGCCTTATATAGAAGAAAGTTTAAGAAAAGGAACCTTGTTGGATTTTCAATAAACCTTGTTAAGTACCTACAAAGAAGTTATCGGGAATTTAAGTCCTATCATTTTTTATGATATCAATCACTTAAGTATTGATAACTTTCCTGTTGGTACTTATATGAACTTATAAAGGTCTCCATTGCCGGCCTTTTCATATTTTTGCCGTTTGTCTTAAATGAAAACTTTTTCAAGTTTTCATGGTTATCTAAATGATTAGGGTCGTACATTGAAAATCCTAACGTGATGTTTGTCACATTATTGTATTCGAAAGACTTACAGCGTGGAAGTCGCAACCGAAGGTTGCTTATCTTGGAGTGGTTTTAATGAATTTTAGATATGACATAAATGGCTTGAGAGCTATAGCGGTGATAGCCGTGGTTCTTTTCCATTTTAACCCTGCTTGGGTTCCCGGTGGTTTTGCTGGCGTAGATGTGTTTTTTGTTATCTCTGGTTTTCTGATGACAAGCATTATATTTAGGGGGTTAGAGGATGATAACTTTAAGTTGTTTAAGTTTTACGTAGCTAGAGCTAATCGAATTATTCCAGCGCTTGCAGTTTTATGTTTGGTTCTTCTGGTCTTTGGGTGGTTCTATCTCACCCCTGTGGATTACAAAGTTCTCGGTAAGCACGTAGCTAGTAGTATGAGCTTCCTTTCCAATGTGATTTATTGGCGTGAGTCTAGTTACTTTGATGCAGCATCACATGAAAAGTGGCTCCTACACACATGGTCTCTCTCTGTTGAGTGGCAGTTTTATATTATTTATCCAATTGTTTTAGTTGCACTAAAACGGTTATTTTCTTTAGAAAATTTAAAACGATTGATTGTGATTGTGACTGTTTTGGGTTTTGGATTCAGTGTTGTTGCAACAATGAAGTGGCCAAATCCAGCTTATTACCTTCTTCTTACGAGAGCTTGGGAAATGATGATGGGTGGTGTTGCTTTTCTTTATCCTTGGTCTTTGTCTGAAAGAAAAAAGAAACTGACAGAACTTATAGGTTTGACTTTTATCCTAGGTTCATACGCTTTTGTATCTGAAGATATTCCATGGCCCGGCCACTTTGCTTTAATTCCAGTTCTTGGTGCTTATCTGATGATTGTTGCGAATCAACAATCAAGCGTAATAACAAATAATAAAGTTTTTCAATACCTAGGTAAGTGGTCGTACTCGATCTATCTGTGGCATTGGCCAATAGTGGTATTTTTCGTTTACTATGGATTTATTGGCTTTGAATTTATTGGCGTTTTAACTTCGTTATTACTTGGGTTCTTTAGCTTTAAATTCATAGAATCAGTTAAATTTAAAAATAACATTAACTGGACTGACTTGATAAAAACAAAACCTGTTTTTATTATTTTATGTTAATTGTGTTTTCATGTTCGATTATATTTAAAGATGGTTATAAAACAGAATTGAGACCAATATCTTTATCTGACATAGCTAAGATTCAAGAACGTTATAATGATTACGTTATGGACCCATCTGATTTGTTCCGTAAATGCAATGCACCTCTACAAATGTTAGAAACTGGAATTGCACAAATAGATAATTCATGCTTTTCGAATAAGGATGGCGGTGTGTTTTTGTGGGGAGACTCACATATGGGAGCCTTATCTACAGGTTTAAGAAAGCATCTAGGCTTAGATGGTTTTAGCCAATTGACATCTTCTGGTTGTGGACCCTCATTTGAAATAAAAAGGAATGGATCTAATCGGTTTGATGTCGGCTGTGATTTTTCGAATGGAATCGCTCTTAATTCAATAGTTAATGCTAAACCTAGTGTGGTAATTTTAGGGATGGCTAAGAAGCATGAAAGTAATGATTGGGAGAATACAATTAATAGGCTTCAAGAAGTTGGAGTGAAAAATATTATTGTTATTGGCCCTTTTCCTCAATGGAGTCCATCTCTTCCATCGGTTTATACTAAAAGGCATATGGGAGAAGTTTTTATTAGCGATAAAAACTTTGATTATAAACTTTTACATACTAATGATTCTTTGAAAAAAAGGTTACATTACATTGATAATGTAAAGTTTATAGACATGATCGATAACCTTTGCTTTCAAGATAAACAAATCTTTAAATGTAGAGCTAAAGTTGGTGAGGAACTAATCGCATTTGATTATGGGCACTTAACAACTGCTGGCTCTGACTTCATAGTAAAAGAATTTGTGTTACCAAATTTAATGTAAATCTCATTGTAAGTATTAAGAGGGCGCTATTTGGCGTCCTTTTTCATATTTTTGGAGTCTTTAATTAAAAATAGTAACCTTTTAAGAAAGACTATCTCCTTTAAGCCAGCGCTGAGAAATACGGAATTTGCTTCGCATTCCTTAATTTCTCGTCTGGTTAGGGAGTATCCCTAAAACCCTAAGCCATGGAACAGGATAAACTTACTAGACCCGAACTCATGCTATCGGCAGAACCTGATTTACCATAACAGCCGTATCACGAATCGAAAGGTCGCCTAAATTGGCGGCCTTTTTTATGTTTGGACGTTACACAATCACGTCGTTCTGAACTGATTTAACGTAATGGGCATATTTTCAGAATATGTAAAATGACGTTGTTTTACATATTTACTGCCGCTTCAGATTACGGCTCAGGGAGTCCAGAGGGGATGAAGTCCCTATCTTGAATGCACACTATGCGTAATCTGATTTTTTCATATAACTATACGTATCATTGTTTGCGACTTTCTTTGCTTAATAGCGACACATTAAAGCCACGATTTGATCTTTACGATCAACGGGTATCAGTTTGCAGGGATCAAATTTCGTCAGAGGGGCATAAGAGAAGGCAAAGAAATTCAAAGGGTTATAGAGATAGTGAGACCAAGGGGGTGAGACGCACACGCATACAAACGGTGATCATAAAGCGACCAAAAGTGATACCGAGGATCAAAATACTCAATACATAACATGAGTGCTTGATAAACATAAAAGCTACATTTAGTATACGTATAGTTTATGTGTTAATGGTGGTGTTTATGATCTATGTAGTGTGCAATGAAAAAGGGGGAGCAGGGAAAAGCAGCCTTGCTCAATCGCTTGCAGTATTTTTAAAAATTGAAAATGGATTGAATGTTCTATTAGTTGATGCTGACCCTCAACGCACTACTGCTGAGTGGGCAACAGAGCGTACAGAATCAGATTTGCCTAAGATTCTTTGTGTTGAATTAACAGGGAATATCACTAGCCAATTAAAAGCACTACAAGAGCAGTATGAAAATATCGTTATTGACTGTGGCGGTGCTGATTCTAAAGCTATGCGTTCAGCATTAAGTATCTGTGATATTGCCTTAGTACCTTTTCGTGCAAAACGAAGAGATTTAAAGGTTGCCCCCTCAATGTCTGAAATTATTGATATGGCTAAGACAATAAATACATCTCTTCAAGTGTTTTCTGTTATTACGCAAGCCCCAACATTGCCATCGCAAGGCTATCGAATCCAAGGTGCAAAATCATTGCTTGAGTCATTAGAGTTAAATCCTCTTAAACATATAACTAGAAATTTAAACGCTTGGGACGATGCAGATGAGCAAGGCCAAAGCGTTCTTGAGTGGAAAGCAGATAAAAAAGCAGGTGATGATGCTCGATGCGTATTTACAGAATTATTAGAAAAGGTTGAATAGAATATGTCAAAAAATCCCTTTGGTGATATTGGAGCAAAGAAGAAAGCGGAATCATTTATTGATAATGCAAAAGTAGATGGTTCAAAAGGTGATGCTTTGGACCCCAAGGAGCGCAGAGGCTCTAGTTTTAAAGATCCAAAAACAAAAGAAGTCATTAAGTTAAATGGAAAGATAGTACAAGTACCTATGAACGCTTATGAGGTTGGTTTATTAACTCAGATGGCAGATGAGGCAGGATTACCACTTGCCACGTTTTTGAGAGTAACGGCATTACAGACTGCAAAAGCCAATAATCAATAATAGCTCACAACAATATGAGAGATAGATTGATAATCTTCTACTTACAGGTTTGATTGTTTAGATCTTACTTTGTGAATTGTTAGGTACTTGCTCAGTACCCGAATTAAACCACCTCCCAAGGGTGGTTTTTTTGGTTTGAATAAATCAGAAATAACAATAGTAAATATAAACTATACATATACAATGCGTTTAATTTATGTATATAATGCCTTTCAGATATAAAAAAGCCCTCTTGATGTTCGAGTATCAAGAGGGCTAGCCAATCATAAAACTTTGAGGTAACTATGATTAACCAAGCCATTCTATTTAAGTTTGTATCGAATAACTACCATCTTTTAACCAAAAGACAAATCATTAATCTCTTAACGAAAGCAGAGGTATAGCCCCATGCCAGCACAAGCTTTAAAAGAAAAATCAGACATTGATATCGTTCGTACAGAAACCGCAAAGCATGGTCAGATTTACGCTGATATGCTCACGTTAGCTTTACGAACGGGATTAAGAAATGGTGATATTCGCTGTTTGAATTGGGATAGTGTTGATTTTAAAAATCAAACAATGAATGTCGTAGAGGGTAAGTATACGAAATCAAAACTTACTAAAACAAAAAAGAGCTTTAAAGATAAAGCATCAACCCTAATTATTAATTGTGGTGGATTGACGGCTGTTCTTAAGAAAGATGAGACGTTCTTAAGTCAATTGCGAGCTGAGTATAAAAAAGCATTACTTGAAAGCCCTCAGAAGATAAGAAAGATCTATCTTGATGAGACTTGCACAGCCATATTAAAGAGGCGTTTTTTAAAGTGGGGGGCATTGTCTAAGTATGTCTTTACAAGTCGCGATTCAGGCTCTAACAACAAACGAGTAGATTCACATATTAGTCGTTCTGCGTGTTCTCAAGTGGCCTCAAAAGTAAAAGAAGCATTAAACGAGAGTAGATCACAGAAAGGTCTAAGGGCTATATCGTATTCTCTTCATTCAACAAGAAAAACGGCAGGCTATCTGTTGTTTTCAGCAACCAACAATATAGAAGTTGTGGCTGAGTTTCTTAAGCATGAAAGCTCCACAACTACGAGGCGTTACATTGGGCTTGATGATGATGAGAATCAACGGTCGTTTGATATCTTGTCTCAAGCATTATCTTAGATCGTACGAGCAAAAAACTGGCAAAGGAAGCAAGCTGATTCGAGTTCCGACATTGCTTGTAGATCAAGTAGACACGTTAATTAAAAAACACAGGGAGAACGAAATGGATTTTGACATTAATGAATATATTAAAAAACGTATTGAGCAGCTAGAACAAGACAAAAAAGGGCAGACGTTAGAAGTTAAAGCGACTATTAACAACGCACTTGTCGAGCTAAAAACTTTACAAGAGAAGATTGGAAAATGAGTAAACGTTTACTAGATGACACTGTATTAAAGCTCATAGACGCAAAGTTAGTTATTGATGGCAATATAACAAGCAAGGACGTTTATTTTCACCTTGGGCTTTGTAGACAAAAAGTAAGTCGAGTCTTTCAAGACTATCTATCCCAAAATCCCGATGCGATGATTTATGTGCCGTCGAAGAAAAAATACATAGCTACTGAGTCATTTAAACCTCACTTTTTTGATGAAGCCGATGCAAAGATTTTCATTGACGCACTGGTGGTGGTTTTTGGTACGAACAAGTGAATTAATTAAATCAGTTTTCTATATTTGCATTGTTCATATTTTGAATTCATTAAAATTTACCATAATGCTAAATGACTAAAAATAGGCGTTACAGGGTGATTATTGATTGAAACGGATTGTAATTTTATTGCCCTGTAAATCGCTCTGAAAGCGTCATAAACTTTCAAACGATCGGTGTGGTTTATATCTTAAAACTGGCTCTGTAAGCTTTTGAGGGGCTGAAAGCATGGTTCTGATAGGCTAACTTACGGATTTACCATAATAGGAATAATGAACACCGATTTATGCTGATGTGTCAATACATTACAATATGCGCTTATTTGATTACAGGAGAGTTACTTTGAAACGAGATATGGAATTAATTCGCAGCTTATTACTCGCGATAGAAGAAAGTCCGAATGACTATACATTCGATAACTATGATGGTGGTGTAGTTCGATATCATGAGGCTCTACTTGTTGAGAAAGGGCTAGTCGAGGGTTCGATAAGCAAAGAGAAAATAGGAATCGAACCACCATCCGTTCGTATTTATAAGCTAACTTGGGATGGTCACGAGTTCATCGATAACCTTCGTGACGAAAATGTTTGGAATTCCATCAAAAGTGATTTCAAAGAAGCTAGTTTTTCTACTATCGCTAAAGTCAGTAAAGATTTAGCTGAGGGATTCGCAAAGAAAAAGATAGAAGCGATACTAGGTCACATTTGATAATAATACCAACAACTTATAATAAAGGTTTTGCGTGTCGTACTTTGTACTGACATTGCACATCTTTCTGATGGTGATTTTTTAAAATTTTTAATAAGGTAATATATGCTGATTCAAAAGTTAATTGCTTTGATGTTTTCGGTTTTAATTCTTGGTGGGTGCGCTTCAAATAGTTATAGCGACTTCAATGTATATACCGCAAAACAAGATCCGTTCGCCCCTAATGAAGTGCATTATTTTAGTGATGTAATACATATTAAAGAGGTTGAATTTGGGAGCTCTTCTTGGTCTTTTATGCGCTTTAACTATAGAGATAGAAATAACAGTTCTAACTGGTCGATTGATACGACTTACAGTGGGGAAAAGTGGCTATTTATTAAACAAATTAAGTTTCTTGTTGATGGTGATGTGTTCACTATTGATTCACAGAGAAATCCTAAAAGAGAAGCTGGCTTCAGGGGAACTTCTAACGTTTTAGAAGAGAATCGATTTATTATTTCTGAGGACTTAATGACATCTCTGTCTAAAGCCTCAACCGCTACAATTAGGTTAGTAGGCGATCAGTACTATCAAGAACATGTGTTAACACCAACTGAAATTGGGCTGATAAAATGGTTAAATGAATACATAACTAGCGAAGTAAACAGTTCAAAAGTAGGGTAATGATTAATATCCTGATTCGATTGTAAAATGGTGATTTACCATAACGGCACTTTCTACGAATCGAAAGGTCGCCTAAATTGGCGGCCTTTTTCATTTCTGGACGTTACATGCTTAGCACGTTCTGAACTGATTTACGTAACGCGCATAATGAACACCTGTTTTTTTGAGAAGTTGAACAGCATTTCCAAAAAGTATTATTTTTATCAATAGTTCATGTGGGCTTAAAATCAGATTTTCAGTCCAATCATTGGCTGAGTAAAAGAGGGGGATTCATTGTTATGACTTGTAATTCAACACATCGCTATAAATCTACGTTTAATGGGCTACCTCATGATCAAAGTAAATTTAATGGTCGCCACAAATGTGCTGGCTGCGCATATGATGAGGGAAAGAGGTTGGGGTTATTGAAAGAGCCATCAGTTTCTATTGATTTTGATTCTCTACCTGACAGTCAGGCAGGAACGGTTCGACATAAGAGTGTACAGGCAGCTTTTGCTATGGGCTACCAAGATGGTGTCCTTGAATCTTACAACTGAGGCTAGGGGGAAGAAATGGAGTGTCCTAATGATAAGTGTTCAAATGAATTTGATATTGATTTGAGTGAATTGGAAAGAGAAAGTAATGGTAGCTCTGGCTCTCATACAACTTCGTACTCATACACAGGGTGCGTTGTGTGCCCTGAGTGCGGTGATGAGAGCGAGGTTAGTATTAATACAGATGAAGTAGATGACACTGGTGAAATTTTGTCATTCGATTAAATGTAATTTCACTAACTACGAATCGTAAAGGTTGCCTATTGGCAGCCTTTTTTTGACAACATCACTTCTTAGTTCGTGATTCGATCTCATTTCTAACGCGATTTTCGGTAATTCTGTCACAAATAGATGCGTATTCTGCAATTTTACGCAAATCAGCTAACGCTAATTTTTCTTTATTATCGTACAGCTTCAACTGTACTTCATACATAAAACGTACAGTTGGACGTGTGTTTTAAATTTCTTATACTTTGAAGATGAGTATGAGTATGGACTGACGCTCAACTAGCAATGGATTAAAAATTACGTAAAAATAGGCCTCCTAATAAGTGGTCTATTAACCTTAAGGATAAGTAATAATGACAAAGCCAAGCTATGTTGATTTTGAAGAGTTCTTTAACGAATTTTCACTTTTGAAACATAAAAATAGAGACCCTTTTACCTATTTCTCTATTGCGAAATATGAAGATGATAAAGGAGTGTTCTTCTTACCATCGCTAGAACGATACGATGAAAGCGAGGTGATAGTAACTGGCAATAAAAACGGATATCTATCAAGAGAGAAAGCTATCTGTATTATGGGGAAGTGTTTAGATCGGTTCGCTGATGAAGATTAGGTGTTGGGGGGCTTACTTACAGCCATTACCGCGTCACTTTTTAATATAATAAAGCAAGGTATGTTATGAATGTTATCTTTGTTGATGCTGAGAACGTAGGGCAGCAAGCAATTCAAGATATAGATACAAGGATCACTGATAAGGTTTTTGTATTCACTAATAATGAGCAAATCAAATCTTTGTGCCATGATTTGATGTTTATAGCGATGAGTGGGTATCCAGTAGGTAAGAACCAAGCAGATTTTTATATTATAGGTCACTTATGTAAAGCTCTATCTCAAGTGCATTTTGATGAGAAAAAGAAAATTACTTTCTGTTTGCACTCAAATGATAACTCTCTATGTCAAGCTTTTGAGTTTCAATGTCAGCTTGCCTCTATTCAAAGTACGATTGTTAATGACAATCCACCACAAATGAATAATTCAGAACCTCATCAATACACAGTCGCAGAGTTAAACAATGTAGCAAAGATCTACAAAGTCTTAAAACAAAAGGCAATGCAGCCATCTGCGCTATTTAAAGCAACGAATATTGATGAGAAAGAGGGAGCTAAATTACTGAATATATTATTTAAAAAAGAGCTAATAGCTCGCTCTCATAATAATAAAAAAATATGGACTGTGGTGGCTGAACTCAAACCTGAATTGTTTGCTTAAATCCCATTAAGTACATATAAGAAACACATTAAATACCTTTAATATATGTATATTAAAGGTTGTTTATCTTTTCTTTCAACGCATCTTCGTATTGCTTCAATGGATAAACAAAACCATTAGAATCATCTTTGATTTCAATCCAACCGCACTCCCTATAAAAACCTTCTTTTCCATCTATGGCATTTAAATACAAGGCCAAGCAACCGACATCTCTTGATTGTAGGTAAGCTGTTTTGATTGCATGAGCAAGTACTCTTTTACCAACACCTTGACCTTGTACTGATTTACATACCGCCAGTTTTCCAATGATGATCGTAGGTACAGTTTTGTAAGGCAATTTCTTCTTTTGGTTGTTCGATATTGGGTATAGATGCTTTTCAAGGCTACTACTTGCTAATGTAAAGAACCCAATAACGGTAGGAGGTAAATCATCCCTGATAGCCAATAAAAGGTGAGGTATTGTCACTCTTCTTTCTAGTTCTGTTTGTATACCACCACTCGTTAGAAAATCATTAAACGGTTGGTGTCCACAATCAAATGATGTCCAATCATAATGTTTAACTGGATCAAATCGCTCAAAGACTACATTGCATTGTTTAGCGTTACCGTCCAAGGCTTATCCTCCATTGAAAGGCTAATTACTTCATCCATTAGTTTAGTCGGCTTAGTCGGACTTTCTAAGGCATCCATTAGGCTTTCCCATTGGGACTCAGAAACCAGAAGTCTTTTACGTTCATTGATGATTTCTTTTGCTTTCTCAGTCACTAGATCGTGAACAAAAGACGATACTGTTTTACCAGATAATGCAGCAGCCTCTTCAATACTTAACTTAGCCTCATGCGTGGCTCTAAATTCAACTCTTTCTTTTTTGACCGCACTCATTAGCAGCACTCCTAAAAATATTAAACGTCCGTAATAATAACGTACATTTTAATTATCAGTCTAACACTTAAGCTTGTCAATCAATCAAAACAAAGGGTGGGATAGATTTTTCATCAAAAACCAATGTGATCAAAGTCACATTTAAGTAAATTAAATAACTTGCTTAACTTGAACGAAAAACAAAAAACAAGGAATGTAACTCAAGCCACTATAGATAAATATGATAGTTAAAAACCAAGCTAAAGAAGTGGATAATAGTTCGATGAAAAAACATAAGAAATGCAATAGAGTAAAAATCACACAACATGCATAAGTAATCATTATCTGTGAGATTATATTTGCTCATCATTAAAATAAAACAAACCAAAACGTCCGACTAGACGCTTTTCAAGCATAAAAAACAAGCATAAATATGCGGCTCGCATATTTTCAATCATCACTAGCACTCATTAAACTGCCGACAAACTAAGGTAAAACAACCTCTCATTTAAAATAAAAAATAGTCTTTCTCAATAAAGCTCAATGCTATGACTGTGAAGAAACTGCAATCTACTATCCAAAAAAAACACATAAAAAATCACTTTAAAGTGTGTCATTTTTTTAGTACATTACTCATGTATCAACGCTTATGCGTTATACGAGAATTTAGTATTTTATTTCGGTAAAATACGGGTGTGAAGGACTCTCAATTCATCGCACGTTAAAGATCCAAAGAAACCGCTATGCTTAAG
>LN554850.1 GCA_000953695.1 Aliivibrio wodanis
AGGGGCTAACTAACCGCAAAATAGGGGCTAACTAACCGCAAAATAGGGGCTAACTAACCGCAAAAGCGGGGTGGATAACTTTGTTAATTTATATAAACTAACCGCATTATTTTATTTTGCGGTAACTAACGTTGTCTAATTTAACAATTGTTCATGCTAACCAACTCGTTGATGCTAGTTATCATTTCAGTTTAATCGAAATGAGGGTTTTAGCTTTAGCATCAACAAAAATTGATAGTCGAAAAAATAAGGTTGGAGAGATTAGAATTGATGTATCAGAATATGACCGAGCTTACGGAATTACGAATAATCGCTCATACGGAGATCTTCGAGACGCTGTAAAATCAATAATGCGTAAACCTGTCAAACTTTCCGATGGTTCAAAAATAAGAGAATTATCATGGCTTGTTATGAATGAATATGAAGCTGATGATTGCGGGTCTCATGTATTAATTGAATTTTCACCTAAAATAGAGCCATATCTTTTCGATCTTAAAGAACGCTTTACATCTATTAGTTTTGAGTATGCTGCAAGGCTAAATACCGCATTTTCATTTCGACTGTATCAGTGGCTAAAAAAGGTACAACATCTTAATAGTCATAAAAAGAATGGTGCCGTTGAAGTTATATTTTCTATTGATTGGATGAAAGAACAGGCTAAAATTAAAGGTGAACATTCACGATGGGGACATTTTCATGATCGTGTAATTAAACCAGCAGTGGATAAAATTAATGCTGAAACTGATATTAGTGTTTTTTATGAGCCAGTAAAAAGTGGACGAAAAGTATCTGCTGTTCAGTTTAATTATGTAGTAGAAAAAGATGAATCATGTATGAAACCGCTTCGCCCTCGTCTTTTCCGTCGTCCTAAAGTTTTGAAGGACTCACATGAAGAAGGGGTCTGGATGCGGAAGAACTTAGCTATACTTCTTGAGTATGAAGTACAGTTAAAGCGATACGATAAAAAAGAAAAATTAGCGTTAGCAGATTTACGTAAAATTGCAGAATACGCATCTATTTGTGACAAAATTACAGAAAATCGCGTTAAAAATGAGATCGAATTACGAACTAAGAAGTGATGTTGTCACAAAAAAATGCCGCTAGTTTTAGCGGCATTTTCGGTTCGTACAACGGCGGTTATGGTAAATAAAGAACCATAGTCACTTGTTAGGTGAATTTACTCGATGCTATTGACAAGCACACGAAAAGAAGTAAATATAAGTTATACAAACAATATAACTTATAGGTACATCATGGCAATCGACCCAACAACAAACAAACCAATAGTGATTAATGAACAGTACGCACAGGAAGCAAAAACAACTCTTACTCGTTCAGAAGCAGCTGAAGCCCGTAGAACCTTGGAAGGTATGCAGAAGAGCTACCTTGACCTTCGCCCTATCGCAACAAATCGCATGATGGAAGCAGCAAAAAAACAAGATCTAACAAGTATGGTAGCGATCACTGCAGACCTAGAATCCCTTGAAAAAATGAAAGGTAATATCGAAACGATTACTAACATGGTTAACTCTGCCGTTATTGATACTGACAAACGTACCACTTCCGTAGAAAGGAAAGAGATTCGAGGTTTTTACAACTCAGGAAAGTATGACCAGAACGACTTAGCTCATCAGTACGATTTGTCACAACCTGGTATATCCAAAATCCTTAAATCAGATAATTAGTACTTTTATGCTGACTGGTAACCTACTGGTCAGTTTTCACCTAACGCCTGCATAACACGTTTGCTACTATGCAGATTAAGCCTAAATTTACCACTTAATACGGTAAACCAAAAGACAATCTAGAATGCCGAATGTAGCAAATCGTGTTGATGCATTTGTTATGTTTCAATTAATTCAATGATGTCTTCACAATTACCAATAACAAGATCAATCGATATCGCTTGCTCTAACTTAAAAGATAAATCAGAAAATACAATCCGAAACTCATTTTGATGTTCATAGTTTTGTGACTTTTGAAAAGTATTCCATTGCCACTTTTGGTTTTGCAATGATTCTTTGGTCACTTCAAGTGATCGATTATAATTAACCTTACCTATATGTGGATTAGAAAAATTATACTTATCATGTCGTAATTGTTCCGCAATTCGATTTACAAACTTAGTGATGTTTGTAATTTTAATAATTGAATCATAGTGCTTATCAAGCCCAAGTAAAGTTGAATGTTTAGTGTTTGAATTTGCACAACACCAGATAAAAACCTCATTTAATGAACTCGTTGAATATTGGTGATTATTGACGGTTAATTCACCAAGTCCTTCTAAAGAATCACCTAACTCAACACTTTCAATACCTTGATAAAAAGACAAAGAGTTCAATCTAATTATACCCTTCGTTATGAGTTTCTTAGCCCAAGTTAATTCCATAGCTTTAATCAGAACATTCGGCGCTGGATATTCATTATATTCAATACCATCGACAATCCTCGTACCATTTATTGTTAAAGTATTCATACATCTCCTGAAACATAACGCCTGCATAACACGTTTGCTACCATGCAGATTAAACTCAAATTTACCACTTAATACGGTAAACTCAAAAAAACCTAGAATGCCGAATGTAGCAAATCGTGTTGATGCATTTGTTATAAGCCTACCCAAAGATACGTGACCATAAACCTTTCTTTTCCACTTTTTTGATTTTTACTATTTCTTGTCGACTATTTTCGGGAGCTTCTTTATGCCCATCTGAAGCTGAAATAAGTATATTTACTAGATTAAAAGTAGATTCATATTGGTCGACTTCACACGCTTGAACAGATTTCGTTTCTTTGAATAAGTTTCTAAAAATATCTTTCCAAGCATTGTAATATTTCAAACAATGCTTTTCCGTTCCAAACATTTGACCATACGAGCCGCAAAGTAATGCGTGAGTTATTCTCTTACGCTGCCCATTAATTAACTTAGCTTTGTTAATTTGCTCATCATTAAGAGCTACAAGTATTAATGAATTTTCCATAATTTTCCTTTTGGCTTATAACGCCTGCATAACACGTTTGCTACTATACAGACTTAGCTGAATTTTAACGCCTTAATCACTGAAACTAAAGGCAAACTGACAACGCCGAGTGTAGCAAATCGTGTTGATGCATTTGTTATGTGATTTTCATATGGGGCCAAAATGTAGTTTTTAAATTAGATAAAGTTTCCATATGCCATTCAAGTAGTTTTAATTTTTCTTCTGCAACTTTACTTCTTTTATCACCTTCAAGTAAGCTTTGACTACCGTCACTTGGGTATAGTTTTTGCTGACATGAAGCCAATGAAATTGAATTTTGATATATGTCGGAGATAAGCGTGGAGATGTCATTTTTGAATAAAAAAACAGCCTCAGATGCTTCAGAATTAAACTTTAAAGTATCTTGATCATTTGCATAACCCTGATGTCCAATTACTGATAAATGAAATTGGACACATTTATAAACAGCAAGCCTCCTCTCATACGTTTCATAATTCAATCTTTGTCGATTAATTACAAATTGTTGATAAGCTATATAAACGCCTACAATAGTCAAAATGGGAACGAGTAAGGCTGATAAAGTAGTGACCCAATCAGCCTCCACTTTAGAAATACTTTCTACTATTAGTTTTATTGGTTTTTCTGTAGTCATAGCTTTCTCCTAAATCACATAACATTTAATTATACGAACCTGATTCGTATATATTACCTCAAACAGTCCTAATTTCGGTGTTCATTATGCCCCTTATGTTAAACCCGTAAGTTAGCCTATAAAAACCATGCTTTCGCAGCCTCAGAAGCTCACAGTGCCGCTTTTTAGGTATAAACCACACCGATATACCCCTAAAGACGGTTGAAAGTTTATGACGCTTTCAGAGCGATTTACATAGCAATAAAATCTCGAACCGGCTCACACAAAAATTACCCTGTAACACCTATTTTTAGCACTTATCATTACGGTAAATTGGAATTCATTAAAATTCATCACAGTTTAATGAATTCTAGATATGAACAATGCAAATATAGAAAACTGTGTTAACTAATTTACTTCAAAAGTACCAAAAACAATGATCAACGCATCGACATATTCACCGGCTCCAGATTCAAGAAAAACCGGTTTAAAATTACGGCAGGCGATGTATTTCTTCTTTGACGGTACGTATGTCATCGAGTTCGGATTTGCAGTTAAGTACACTTGAAAGACTTTACTGACTTTTTGGCGACCAAGGCCCAGGTGAAAATAAATGTCTTTACTTGTGACATGTCCATTTAGTTTTAATTTTGCATCTATCAATTTTAAAACGACTTCATCTAGTAAGGCTTTACTCATTGTTTAATCTTCTCTTGTAAAGTTTTTAGTTCGACAAGAGTGTTATTAAGAACTGTTTTAACTTCTAATGTTTGCCCTTTCTTATCCTGTTCTAGCTGCTCAATACGTTTTTTAATATATTCATTCATGTCAAAATCCATTTCGTTCTCCCTGTGTTTTTTAATTAACGTGTCTACTTGATCTACAAGCAGCGCCGGAACTCTAATCAACTTACTTCCAGCACCTTTTTTTCTCCCCGAACCGGCTCTTGAACCGCCGTGGCCATAATTACCTTTATCTTGAGTAAGTAGATCTAACTGTTTTTCTTTTTTTGCCATTACCACACCACTTGATTTGTGTAACACAATTCAAGCTTAACAGTTACCTTTGCTTAAATACAGGTCGAATTTTAAAAATTGAGTTATAAAAAATAGATGCACCTACTTAGTTGAAATAGAAAAGATAAAATTGTAAAGTACAAATATTACTCAATCTTTGAGCAAACGTCGCATCCTGAAAGCGACATCACAATTGTGTGGTACGGATTAAGAAATATCACTTCAGCAGAACAAACAAACAAGAATTGAAACTTTGAGTAGACTCAAGGTGATTTTTTAGTTTGTTGTTACGTTCTCTCGCTACATACAAACACCACTTTTGCTTACAAATACAACTGAGATAGTTGTATTTGTCATATCTGCAAAAAACTCAAAACAACTAAGAGCGTTTCAGCTCTAGATCTAGCTTATATCTACAAAATCGCATCGAGCGCCGCTTTTTTCTTTTGCTTATTTAATGTGTTTACACATTGAAGAAGCAATCAACGCGCCCGGATTTTCATTGATTTATTTAAAAAACAAGAGGATACAGAGGACAAAAAAGACAAAACATAAAGCAAAAAAAGACAAAACAATGATTACAAGAAGAGCGTACAAAAAAATGTAATGAGCGTAGCTATTTCATTTGACGCAATTTAAAAGAATCGTTTGTGTACAAAGTGCAAGTCTAAGCATCTAAAAAAAGTAGACAGTTCACACTTACAGAATTGCGAGCATCGCTGCATTAAAAATAAAGAAACGAAAAAATAATGAGCATAGCTATTATTTGTTTTATAGAGAAAAACAATATGAGAATTACATCAACGTGCAGAAGCGAAAGAGCGAATCCCGATGCGAGAAATTTTGGACTTCGATCAAAAGATCCTGCTTTTGCTGCTGCAAATGCAGCACAAGAAGAATTCAATGCTGGTGAGATCGGCGGTGTTACAAAAGATTTAAAAATAATAAGCTTCAACGCTTTTTTAAACTTTCACGAAGATCACGACAACAAGATTAAAGACTTGAGAAAAATAGAATCAAGTCATCTTCAAAGTTACTCAGAACACTTACACGAACGAATTGAAAACGAAGAAATCACCGGCGCAACTGCTGGAAATTACATTTCGCATATTGAAACGCTGTTAAATCAAATTAGAGATGATGATGCAGTTAAATTTGATAGCTCAGCAAGAGCAGAACTATCGAGAGATAACACTGCGCGCTTAGATCGAGAAGTTAGCAGATCGACACTAGAAGATGTGAAATCTCACTTGAATGAAAATCATTCTGCAATGCTTTCATTGCAAAGAGAACTCGGTTTAAGATTTGAAGAATCAGCAAAATTTAATGCTACTGCAGCGTTATCAAAAATCGAAGCAGGCGCAAAAGAAATAAAAATCGAAGCCGCGACAACGAAAGGCGGCCGGCCAAGATGCATTCCGTTTTCCCCTTCAGCCGCTTCAGCAATTGCTGAAGCGGCTGAAATTCAAGAAAGTGCTCGTTCGATGATTCCGCCAGATCTTTCTTACAAAACATTTCGAAACGAATGCTACAACAGTATGCAAAATGAAGAAATTAAGCATCACGCACTTCGTCACACGTACGCGTACAACGAGTACAGAGAGTCTTGGACAGAAAAAGGCTACAAAGACATAGAGCCACCGGTCAAATCTGGCATAGAGCCACCCATTGCTGGTGACAGGGCTGATATGCAACGATATCGCGCTGAAAAAATAGATTATCTTCAAGAAAAAACTGGATTAAGCAGAAATGAAGTAAAAGAAATTGAAAGAGAAATTCGATTAGATGTCTCAGAAAAGCTCGGACACTCTAGAGTGGCTATTACAAACAAATACTTGGGTTAATTTATGTCGCTAAAACAGCTAGAAAATGAATTTAAGAACAAAGCAAAAAATTGGAAAAAAAAGGTAATAAGACTTATGCAAAAAAGCAGTTTAATACAGCGCTCTTAATGCTTCGAGATATAAAAGAAAACGATACAGCAGTGATCGATTTAAAAGATATTAATCAAAAGCACTTCAGATCGTATTTTGATCGTATGAAAGAAAAAGATCGCTCTGATGCGACAATTTACGATCATTTTCGTGCAGCTCAAAAAATAACAAAAGAAGTTCTGAGCTGGCATTCAGAACTAAAGAAAACAGATGTTGTAAAACAAGCAAGAGAAAAGCTATTTAGTGTTTTAAAAGAGCAGCAACGAAATCGATGTTACACAAAAAATGAGTTAATCGATAAGATCGAAGTTCACCAGAAGATAATTAAAAATCTTCAAAAGAAACTCGCTGAATTTGAAAAATAAGCTTCTTTACTGCAAGAATCGCTTTTTGCAAAATCTTCAGCAATTTACTTTTCTGAATGTCGTATGACAAGTAGCACTTGAAGCGAAATGTGATATTTAACGCAAATTTCACGATTTTAAATTAATGTAAATTAGTAAATAAAATCAAATTAAATGAAGTTTATTTGTTTATTTCTACTTTCAGTTTCCCTTTCAAGTAGCATTAACGTATTGTTTTTTCTCTTATTTATGCGCTAACTAACCGCAAAAT
>LN554851.1 GCA_000953695.1 Aliivibrio wodanis
TTTTTCTTTTAAAAGAGGTTTTTTGCGAAGCAAAACGCCTCTTTACTTGATACATAGACATAAAGTGGGGACAAAATTTTGATAAAAGGACGTTTTTTATGACTGAAAAAAGAAAACCCCTGAATGATTCTGCTTTGGACGGCGAGGATTCATTCAAGGGCTCAGATTCTGTTGAGAATTTACCAAATCGTATTTTACGATACGAAAAAGCAAAAGCTCGAACTTTAGATAATTGTAACTGGCTTTCAGAATATAGCAATCGTTTGAAAGATTCGGTTTATGTTGCTGACGTATTGAATGTTTCTGATGAGCAATATCTTTTAAATGATTCTCCTGAATTAAATTCAGTTGAAAAATTAAGAACGTCACTTTTAGATTGCTCAAATTGGCTTGTATTTAATCATTATTACACTATTGATAAAGTTAGATTATCAAAAGCTAGCTTTTGCAAAAAGCATCTAATGTGTCCTGTGTGCGCTATCAGGAGGGGTGCGAAGTCACTCTCTGCATATCTTGAGCGTTTTGAGATTATAATGACTGAGAAGCCTGATTTGAGACCTTATTTTTTAACTTTGACGGTAAATAATGGGGCGGATTTAAAAGAGCGCTTAGATCATCTTCAAAAATCGTTTAAAAAATACATGAATCGTAAGCGCGATGCGGTAAAAAAAGGTCGTGGTTATTGCGAGCTGAATAAAATTCATGGCGGTGTTTTTACTTATGAGTTTACTTATTCAGAGAAAAATGGCTGGCATCCTCATATACATATGGTCGCTCTTTGTGACCCGTCTGATTTGCCAGGTTTCCCGATTGGATCTAATTCGGGAAAGAAAAAACAAAACTCAAAATTATCTAAAGAATGGTTATCAGTAACAGGAGATAGCTATATCGTGGATTTTAGACCGATTGAAAATGATCCAGTCCAAGGGTTTATTGAGGTTTTTAAATATGCGTTGAAATTTTCCGATTTAACTCCAGATAAAAATTATGAAGCATATAAAATCTTAAAGGGGAAAAGGCTTCAAGGTTCGTTTGGCGATTTTTGGGGTGTTAATGTTCCAGAAAAAATGACAGATGATTTATTTGAAGAATTGCCATTTTTGGAATTGTTTTATCGTTACACTCAAAATGGTTATAGCCTGCAAGATGTAAAGAAAATAGAAATATAAATTTCCGTTTGTCTCACTGTCTCGAATCTCTGCGAGTCTTCGAGCTGAGAGGCAGGGAGATGGACAGGAAATTATATCGACGTTGAGCAATTGAGGACGAGGAAGAGCGAGACTGAGCGATGATGAGGACGAAAGCGAAAGAAGATATGTTTCTATAAAAATATAGCAATCAATATTTAGCCTGCTTAATTGTGGGCTTTTTTGTGCCTCGATTTTGTGGGCTACGTAGAGGGACGGGGGCCCCGCAGGGGGGAGGGCCCCTCTACGTAGCCCACAAAATGAGGAGGCAAGCGTAGCGCGACAGTGGTGCAGTATGGTATAATGCTTATTAATGCTCATAGGGGGTCTATATGGTTGATAAAAGAGCTAGAAACGTTAAGCTTAATCTAGATGTTGATGCAAAGTTAGTAAAACTTTGTGAGATTCTTGGCGTTACTATTAACGCGTATATGCTTGATGCGCTAGGAAAGGCTATTAATCGAGATTATTTGCAATTTCAGGTTGCAGAATCTCAGCAGCAAGGGATGCAAGGTCTGTTTGATCTTTTGGGTCAGCAACTTGGTGACATTGCGAGTGATGCTAATGAGGAGAAAATTATAAATGATTAGTTTAAAGGGTAAGTTAATTAATTTTTTTGAAGCTCCAAAGGGAGAGACAAAAGAAGGCCGTGAATATGGCGGTGATTGCAAAATTCAAGTTCTTGGTGATATCTCTCTACAGAACGGAGAGACTAAATGTGATCTTGTCACTTTAACAGCGCATGATATTGCTGATTTTAAAGACCATGTGGGCAAAGAAATTTCAATTCCTATCGGTGTTTTTGTTAATGGGAAAAATGCAGCGTTTTTTATTCCTCGTGGTAGTAAACCTGAAATATTCAAAACCGCTGCAAGTGCTTGA